>CAZTXW010000001.1:0-112125 GCA_964617345.1 uncultured Sphaerochaeta sp.
CTTCTCCGATAAGGTAAACGCTATGGGAGGACCCTTTTGTGAATACTATTAGAATGCATGCAGTGGAAGGATCGAACTTGGTCTCGGAAAGTGGCTGTGAAAAGCTTGTCAGGATCTTTCGGGAGCAGAAAGAGAGCCGTCAGGTATTTGTCATCGCACCCTTGAGAGATACTACCCTGGAGTTGGGCACCCTTCTCTCCCATGCACAGAATCACGATGAAAGGCTCTGGTCTGAGCTTGAGAAGAGCTTCTCCCTCTGGACGGATCTAACCGAGAGACTGCTCTCTCCCCTAGCAGGGCAAAAGGTCCTTCAACGCATAAAACAGGGTTTTTCAGATATGGAAGACCTGTTGCGAGCTGTCTGGCTTGTTGAGGACATTTCCCTTGGTTCCCAGCAGTACATAGACAAGGTGCTTGGCTCCTGGGTGGCTGACCTCTGTTGTCACTATTTTGCATCCCTTGGCATTACGAGCGATCTTCTGGACTTTCCCACCGCCATGCATGGCGCCGAACTCAAGACGCAGGCTCTCTTTGTCTATGGGAAACTACCCCAGGCAGAGAAGAGTGATCCTCATGAAGGTGTCAGCGAATATGGGGCAGCCTTGCTTGCTTCCAAGCTTGGAGCCTCTGGGGTCACCTTCTGGAATACGCTCTCCTTGCTCAGGAATGCAGATATAACTGAAGTTCCCTCTTCCCTTGTCATACCCTCACTCTCCTATTCTGAAGCTACTGAGCTCTCCTTCTTTGGCGCTCCCATCGTGCATCCCCAGGCACTGCTGCCTGCAATGAATGCTTCCATAGATGTACAGCTCAGATGGTGGGGTGATGTCAGTGCAAAAGGCAGTGTCATCTCCAACAATGGCATCAACGGCTCTTCGAACAAGGTGAAGGGGTTCAGCACCATCCGCGACATTGCCCTCATCAACGTGGAAGGGGCAGGCATGAGCGGAGTCATCGGCATAGCTGGGCGTCTCTTCAGCGCCATGCGCGAAGCATCCATCTCTGTCATCCTCATCAGCCAGGCTTCAAGCGAGTACTCCATCTGTTTTGCAGTACCCGAGTCCCAGAAGGAGCTTGCCTGCCAAACTGCAAGAGAGGCTTTTGAGCATGAGTTGCAGGACCGCCTGATCCACAGTATCGAAGCGGAAGGTGAGTGTGCCATCCTCGCTGCAGTGGGGGAGCAGATGACCGGCCAGGCTGGAGTGGCAGGCAAATTCTTCTCTTCCCTAGGCAAGGCAGGAGTCAATGTCATTGCAATTGCCCAAGGCTCCAGCGAAACCAACATCAGTGCGGTCATCAAGGCAAAGGACTCCAAGAAAGCCCTGCGGGCCCTGCATGCCCGTTTCTTCCTTTCCAAGCAAGCTCTCTCTGTGGGTATTTTCGGACCCGGTAGCATTGGCGGCACCCTGTTGGACCAGATAGCCAGCGAAACCGTCAAGCTGAGGGAACAGTTCGGTCTCGATATCCACATTCGTGGGATTGCAAACTCCAAATCCATGATATTGCATCAGGATGGCATTGACCTCGGCTCCTGGAGAGAACAGCTTGCAACTGAAGCCGTTCCCCTTGATATCAAGAAGTTTGCCAAGCATATTGGGGCAACATATTTCCCACACTCGCTCATCGTCGATTGCACCACCAGCAGGGCCCTGGCACAGGAGTATGTCACCTGGCTGGAAGGGGGGATTCATGTCATTACCCCTAACAAGAAGGCAGGGACCGAGCCCTATTCGTACTACCAATCCATATTTGAAACATGCTTGCGCACAGGGCGGCGCTTTCTTTACGAGACCACAGTGGGGGCTGGCTTGCCTGTCATCTGCACCCTCAAGGACCTTGTGCAGACAGGGGACAGGATCAACCGCATAGAGGGTATTGTAAGTGGTACCCTTGCATGGCTGTTCAACCAGTATGATGGGAGTGTACCCTTCAGTACGCTGGTACGAGAGGCCAAGGAAATGGGCTATACCGAACCTGACCCACGTGATGACCTCTCGGGCATGGATGTCGGGCGTAAGAGCGTCATCCTTGCAAGGGAACTGGGCTATAAGGTGGAGGTACAGGACATCCCCATCCAGAGTCTGGTCCCCGACCATCTGCAAGACTTGCCCCTGGAAGAGTTCCTCAATAGGCTTGAGGAGATGGATGAACCTCTCAAAGCCTTGTATACCCAAGCCAAGGCGAAGGGTGAAAAACTTCGCTATGTGGGCATTGTGGACAAGGATGGAAATTGCAGTGCAACCCTACAGAGCTTCCCTCTCAGTCATGCATTTGCCCAGGCTACAGGAACTGACAACGTGATCTGCTTTACCACCGAACGGTATCTGGACCAGCCCTTGGTCATCAAGGGCCCTGGAGCCGGTAGGGCTGTAACTGCCGGTGGTGTATTCTCTGACATATTGCGACTGGCTGCCTACCTCGGTGCCAGAATCTAGGAGGTTATCATGAAGTTTGTCTCAACACGAAATGCATCGTTACAGGTCACTGCCAGTGAAGCGATCCTGCAGGGGCTTGCCCCTGATGGGGGTCTTTATGTACCGGAGTACTTTCCTTCCCTGGCCCTTATCAACATACACGAGATATCCTCCTATCCTGAACTCGCCTTTGAGGTGCTCACCCCTTTCTTTGAGGATGATATCCTCAAGGATGACCTTGCAGAGATCTGCATCGACGCCTTCAACTTTCCCGTTCCCCTGGTCAAGCTCCATGACAAACAATTTGTCCTTGAGCTTTTCCATGGCCCGACAGCTGCCTTCAAGGACTTTGGTGCACGATTTCTTGCCTCCGCCATGGAGAAGCTGCTCCAGAAGCAACCAAGAAAACTCACCATCCTTGTCGCCACCAGTGGCGACACGGGAGGAGCTGTAGCCTCTGCCTTTGCAGGACGCAAGGGCATTGAGGTGAAGGTGCTCTATCCCAAGGGAAGGGTAAGCAAGCGCCAGCAACAGCAGCTTACCTGCTGGGGTGGTAACATCAAGGCCTATGAAGTCGACGGAACGTTTGACGACTGCCAGAAGATGGTCAAGGATGCCTTCATGGATACGAAGCTATCCAAAGAGTGGGGTCTCAGCAGTGCCAACAGCATAAACCTGGGGCGCCTGCTTCCCCAGAGTGTCTACTATGTCTATGCATCGAACCTGTACAAGGGCGCATACGGCACCAAGCCGACCTTCATCATTCCCAGTGGGAATGTAGGCAACAGCTGCGGAGCCTACTGGGCCTTCAGCATGGGGTCCCCCATCGAGAGGATCACCCTTGCTGTCAATGCGAACAAGACTATTCCAGACTACCTCAGGAAGGGGGAGTACGAAATCAGACAGAGCATCGCCACCTTGGCAAATGCAATGGATGTAGGCGCTCCCAGCAACATGGAAAGGCTCTTCAACCTCTACCCTGACATTGGCACCTTCCGTAAGATGGTAAGTGCCACATCGGTCACCGATGATGCTATCAAGGCAACCATCAAGGAGGTCTATGATGAGGGCGGGTATGTGATTTGCCCCCACACTGCAACTGCAGAGAGGGTACGACGTGACCTTCCCGTCCAAGACGATACCATCGTAGTCTCTACCGCCCATCCTGCAAAGTTCGAGGCGGTCGTCGAGCCCCTGATAGGGACCACTGTCCCTATCCCTGATGGCCTTGCCTCCCTACTTGCGAAGAAGAGTGAGTATACGAGTGTAGGATGTGACTATAGGCAGCTGTTTGCTGAGTAGGCTAAAACAGCATATGGGAAGCTTTTGAGAGTATGAGTGAATAGGAATATAAGAATATGAGCGTATGATAGTGTGAGAGTATAAAAAGAATATCTCATAGACACCTAGGGCCTGGAGGATTTCCTCCCGGCCCTAGGTGTCTATGGAGCATTCCAGACGATCCGGTGCAACACATTCCCAATACATCAATCTGTAGGATGGCAAAAATGAGCTACGCCTTACCTGGGTTCATACTGGAGAAAGGCAACGCAGTGAAAGGTGAAACTATACCTGATTACACCAGTTTCAGCTTCACCTTCCTGGAGTGCCTGTGAAGATAGGGAGTACCCCTTCCATTGCGGATATCCTTGAGAATACCCGCAACATCAGTGGGAACAGTCGCTGCACAGTAGTGTATTCCCAGATGGTCATAGAGGTTAGGCGAGGCTATGGTAGAGGGCCCCATCAGAATTGATGGAAGGGCTGTGGTCCCCAGCTTCCCATAGATTGCTTCGGTGCTGTTGGTGATGAGGCTCGTTGCTGTCAGGATGAGAGCGTCAGCTTCAGAGGCTGCCCAGCTGTAGAAGCTTTTCTCTTCCCCGATTTCTTTTCCGATGTCGTATGAACGTACCTTTACACCCTGCTTTTCCAACTGCGTTATGATGGGAGCGAAGTATCCTATCATAGCAACCTTGCTACCGCTTTTCAGGTTGAGGTCTCTCATGATATCCCCTTCATCATCGTCCAGGCCCAGGGCATAGCTATAGTTCAAGGCGTTGACCAGGGCTATGGCAAGGCAACGAACAAGTGGATCGTCATCATGGATTCTTTCCAGCAAGAGCGTGGCTCTCTTTCCTTCATAGTCCACTTTTTCCTTGAATACGGTGCAGGTACCACTCTTCTCCTTGGGGGTATAGCAGAGTCCACAGCCTCCACTTTCCAAGGTCACTGCGGTGTAGCCCAGTCCTAGATGAAATTCGTCGATAGTTTCCTTTTCTGCTGATGCCTTGAACTGCCGAAATATCTTGTCATTGAGTAGCATGATCATCTCCTGCCTCAATTGTACTGCAGAAATTCCATTATGCAAGGGAAAACATAATCAAAAGAGCATCAATATAACCGACGATGCAGTGTCATCAAAATGGGCTCCACCCTCTTGCAAAAAGAGAATTGCCCTTTATACTTTACTAGTAGGATGGTTACTAAACGTGATAGATCCTATGATGTGTTTGTGCTGTACCACTAAGATGGTGAAGCTCCTGGGATGACACAAATGCTCCAGAGTTGGAAGGCAAGACTATTCAGCAGACAGGCTGGGTCTGCCATCTGATGGATTTGTGTGCTGTTGAAAAAAGCAGGTGGACTTCCGTAACTGCCCAACCCTGAATTCCTGCGCGTCAGAGAGACGATGTTTTTCTAGTTGCATCGTCTGATCAGGGGTACCAATGGGTAGAAAACATAGTAGGATAATGCGAGTTTGCGCTATTGCCTGGTTGTTGATCTTTTTGTCCAGCTGTCCAACTTCTCCAGAACCAGAGGTATATGCAGTCAGCTTTGCTACTGATGGAGGTAGTGCTGTTGCTGTACAAGAGGTCCAAAAAGAGGGAAAAGCAACCAGACCTGCAGGTGATACAACGAAGGCTGGTTACACGTTTGAAAACTGGTATGCAGATGATGCATGTGCAACTGTATGGGATTTTGATACACCAATAACTCAAGACACAATCCTCTATGCGAAGTGGACCGTTGCTACCTATACCGTATCATATGCTGCCAATGGGGCAAACTCTGGTTCGGTTCCCTCTGACCAGACAAAGACCCATGGAGAGGATCTGACGCTTGCTTCGAATACGGGAAATCTTGCACGGACTGGCTACACATTCGCTGGTTGGGACACCCAGGCTGATGGATCGGGTACTGCTTATGCAGAAGGAAGTTCCTACACTGCCAATGCGGGGGTCACTCTCTATGCGAAGTGGAGAGAACTTACAATCGGGGACATCGGGCCTAGTGGGGGGTATATATTCTACGACAAGGACGAGTACACCAATGGATGGCGCTATTTGGAGGCTGCTCCTGTTGAGTGGAGCGGAACAATAGTAGACCCAGACTATTTTTTCGGGTATTGCCGAACCGAGTCAGATGGAATTAATGTGGTTGTAGGAACAAACACAGGAGTTGGAACAGGGAAAGCAAACACAGATGCCTTGGTAACTGCAATGGGTGAGCAAGCGTATAGCAAAGTCTCAGGATCAGTTAAAGCGATCTATGCAGCAAAGGCATGTGCAGATTATAGAGGGGGAGGGCATAGCGACTGGTTCCTTCCATCGCAAGATGAGCTAAATCAGATGTATCTTAATCTGAAGGTAAAGGGACTAGGAGGTTTTATTGGCACATGGTACTGGAGCTCCTCAGAGTTTGATAAGTACAGGGCGTGGTACCAGTTTTTATCCAATGGGAATCAGTTCAACAACACTCGAAGCAACAATCCCAGGGTTAGGCCTGCACGGGCTTTCTGATGATCTATATAGCAAGAGGGGTAGGGTATTACCCTCCCCCTCAGGAGGATCAGAAAACCATTGCCACTACGTTGTCTGAGGTGCATTGTCAGTCAGCTATGCAACAGCTCTCTCTCTCCCTTACTGCAATGACTGTCACCGAACCTTTTCCGAATACGGATTCGAGATAGCCAGAAAAGGTAGTGAGCTTGTCGGTGGGCACATAGGCCTGGATGGTACCAGCAAACCCACCGCCATGCACCCGTACCGTTGCATTGTCACCAAGGATATCCTTGGTCATGGCAATGCCCAGGCTGAGACCCTGCTCCTGTGGGTAGGTGGTGGGATAGAGGTTCTGAAGGAAGCAGAAGGAGCTTTCACCACTGGATCGGACATTGCCCAGGTATGTTTGCATATCCTCTTGCTTGAGAGCTTCTAGCATATTTTCGACTCGCTTGTTTTCTCCGAAGAAGTGGATGGCACGCAACAGGGCACGGTCGTTGTTGAGTTGTTTCCTCACTTGTGGCAGAGCTGCTGAAAATACTGCATTATCTATTTCACGGAGGTTCTGCTTGCCAAAGAAACTAGCCACCATGCGCATCTCCTTGGGTACTGAGGCATACTCGGGGGTCAGGTCAGCATGGTTTCCCCCTGTGTCGACTATGACCAGGTGGTATCCATGCTTCTCAAAGGAGAAGGGGACAGGGGTGACAACAGGGTTGTTTGCATCCTTGAAGTCAATGCTTACGATACCACCGTTTGCGCATGCAACCTGGTCCATAAGACCCGATGGCTTGCCAAAGTAATGGTTTTCGCTGAACTGCCCGATGATGGCAAGTTCGATGGGGGAGAGCTTGTCCTCATTGAACAGGTGGTTGAAGATGGTTGCGCAGAGCACCTCAATGGCAGCAGAGGATGACAGCCCCGATCCCTTCAACACCCGGCTTGTGGTATTGGCCTGCCAGCCTCCGATGGCGATCCCCCTCTCCTTGAAAGAGAAGGCAATGCCCCGTAGCAGGGCTTCGGTGGTGTTCTTTTCCTCTTCAACCATCTGCAGGTGTGCAAGGTCGATCTCAACAGAAGGATAGCCCTCGCTGATAAGAACCACACGATTGTCAGATCTCGGTGAGACAGCTGCTATGGTATCGAGATTGATGGTGGCTGCAAGGACCCTGCCCAGGTTATGGTCAGTGTGGTTGCCACCCAGTTCACTGCGCCCCGCTGTGGAAAAAAGCTTCGCCTCTTTCGATTTGAAAAGCTCAGTATGGGTTTCCAATAAGGATGTGAAGCGAGCATCCATCTTGCTCTGGTCGTAGCGTTGTGCATAGAGGTGTGGATATTCCTCGTGTAACACGCCTTCTTTGATCATCTCAACTGTAGCCATTCTGTTCTCCTTATCGGATGCTCTCTCGTTCCAGCTTCTTGTATCCATACTACCATGGGGTTTGGCCCCCTGGTAGTGCAAGTTTTTACCCTTGGGAAAAACGTGAAAGGAGGATGCAAGAAGAAGAATGCATGATACTTGCCCTAGGTAATGTACACGTGTACAATACTCAAAGGAGTTACATTTGTCAATTCCCAGGAGAGCCTATGCAGATAACCCGAGACCAGGTAGCAAAGCTGGCACAAGTCAGCAGTGCGACAGTATCCAGAGTCTTCAACAATCCGTCATCAGTGTCGCCCACTTTGAGGGAAGCTGTCTTGCAAGCGGCTAGTACCCTTGGGTATACCCCCAACAAAGCTGCTGGGATGCTCAGAAGAAAGGGGACTGGAGTCATCGCATTTGTGGAGTTTGTGAAAGAGGACAGGCCCTACTACTGGGGAGATCTTGAAAGCTTTGACTGGTTCTTTGGCAGAAGCATCAGGGGAGTGCAGGCCTCCATCAAGGAGAGCTCATGGCAGCTGAGGTTTTACAAGATACGCAACAAGACCGAACTGCAGACCATCGCAGCCCAGTGTGATGGCATCCTCGCCTATGATGTAGATACTGAACAGGAAATAGAGCTGTTCAGAAATCTTTCCATTCCTTATGTACTTTCCCACCATATCAACAAAGAAGCGGCTCCCTCTGTCGTAGTAACAGACAACTATTATGGAGGAGTGCTTCAGGCAGAGTTCCTACAGCAACAAGGTTGTACGAAACCCCTGTATGTAACAGGCTATCTTGCAAGTGTGGTTCCTCACAAGCAGAGGCTTGAGGGGTTTCTTTCCCGGTTTCCCCAGACAAAGATACTCGAGATACAGATAGGGAAACCCGATGCAGTACGTGCTATTCTTCCTACGGTAGAGAAAGAACTACAAGCAGGGACTGTCGACAGCCTGGCCTCAGTCAACGACCTGGCCCTGTTTGACTTGTTGCTGAAGGGTAGGCTCACCCTTGCCAGTGTCGGCTATGATGCATCTCCCTTCCATAGGCTCTTCAGTGGACCCATAGCTAGTGTGGATATCCAAAGCGGGGAGATATACAGGAGGGCAACACGGGAACTTCTTTCCCTGATAGGTGGCTCTCAGGCAGAGCAGAGGGTTGTACTGCCTCGATTGGTAGAGTTGTAGTCATTTTTGTGAAACAGTCCGATTGGGAAATGAGAGGCATAGACGACCCATATTGTTCGTGAAGAAAGCCTAGCCCTCTCTCATCCCTCTGTGAAGTAGCAATATAGCTAAACCGTGACATGGCAATAGATGGTTGAACTGTAATTACCAGAGAATACCGTATATACGGATAGCCCCAGATTTGGATTCACCCAAATCCGTATCTCGCCTTCCAGCACATATTGTTTTTCTGTTTCTCCATAAATTGGACTGGTTACAGTTACCTTGTTGGTGGTAGTTGGAAAAGTTGTGGTGTTTGTTACCTGTACCGTGTTGTTGTTGAATGGTGTGATAGACTTGAACCCTACATTGTAAGGTATGACCTTAAGTGCATGGAGATCTGTCTTGTCTATAAACTTGAAATTACCTTGATTGCCCTCAAGATCGGATGAAAATTTCACAGTGGCCTTTGAGTTGACCGATTGATATGCAACATTTCCCACATGGTAGGAGTTTGAGCTAGTGGTCTTCTGAATCAATTCATTGAATGGGATGATGTCGGCAGACATGCGGTTGACAGTAAAGGAGTACATATCGGAGGCTGATGAAGTACTTCTTGTGTATCCTCCCAAACTTATCGTCATCGATATCGCTTGATTGGTATCGGTAATCCTTATCTGTGATTCAAAGGTCCTGGTTCGGAGATTTCCCCAATTATTGGAAAGATCATTGGATTCTGAAGCTCGGATAACGGTCAGATCAATCCAAATGATGTCATAGGGATATACATATTTATAGGAAGCTCCTGTGCCGAATACCCCTTGCCAGGTATATCCGCCTGAATACAGGGGAGAGTTCGTGTCATACTGCTCAATCCCCGCTCCATTTGCTAGGTTGATTGTGCTGCTGGTGGTGACAAGAGGATTTTCAATGATTGTATTGGCGCCATCGATATCTTTGCTGATGTTGATTCTGGTTCGATTTCCGTTATTAGGATTAGGATGGGTGAACGCAACAATGGTTGCAACCAGGAAATATCGTCTCCACCTGTCGGTGGTGCCAATATCGGTATAGTACAAGGCATCCGACCCACCGGTTGCTGTTGGTCCCACATTCTTGAACTCCAGTTGGGTTGGGGGCCCTTCATACACAAACCGTCCAAGGAAACCCTCTTTGGTGTAGTATTCGTTGGTATTTCGGTAGGAAGAGGAGGTGGAGGGAGAATCACTTGTACCAAGATTTAGCTGTCCAAGGATGCCCTCTCCCCCTGCAGAGTCCCAATACAAGGTTGCAGATGCAAGGGACCAGGGAACCATCAACACTACCAATAGAGACATATAAGCAGCTATGCGAGCTTTCCGAAAGGTTCGTATGAACAGCAACATATGCCTCCACTCTATATATGTCATACCTTATTGTATATAGTAGTATACTATAAAAAATGTATTAGGCAAGTAGGAAGTGAAAGAATAATGAAAAATTGATAAGATGCAAGGTAGAAATATATAAGTATAAACACTGAAATGAAAAAGAATAGATTCAAACGTTTTTTCACCTCTTTGTACCAAGGAACCAAAGTATGTATCAGGATATGCATACCATGAAATTCTATGAAAATATATGACTTAAGTCAGCAATATAGCAAGTATAGTAAGCCTTTAGTATGGAAATTCCGAGCTGCTTGGGTGAGGATGACCCATCAGGCATGTGAGGGACCTATACGCGAAAATCCGCAGCTGGCAGAGCTCCTCTCAAGGTCATTGCCTTGACCCTTGTGTACAGGCGCTTTTTTGGGTATCTCGCTAAGGCCAGGATGTTCTGATCGAGCAAGCCCTTTATTGCCTCAACCAGTTCCTTCTCTGTCCAATCTTTCAGTATTCCTGCTCTACTGTCATGGCTATCCTGGTCACATAGCAATTTGGCCAGTGTCCCGGGTGTATAGGCTAGGGGACGGAACTGGACCGTGCGTACTATCTGCTTCATCCCATCCGGATGGTCAAACAAGGTGTGGTTACACACATCACAGCCGCTGCAGCCCTCTATCTCTTCCCCCAATAGGTTCAGCAGGCGCGATCGCAAGCAGGTGTGCAAGTCTAGGAATACAGTGTACAGCTGCTTGAAGGAAGAGCCCTCCTTGGCAGCCTTTCGTTTCTCCTCCTTTCCCAGCAAGACATAGGAGTGTGCTGCCTTTCCATCCCTGCCAGCCCTTCCACTCTCTTGCAGGAATGAGGCAACATCCTTGGAAAGGGTCCTATGAATGACCGTTCGTACATTTTTCTTATCAACTCCCATGCCGAAAGCATTCGTAGAGAAAAGGACTCCTTCATCAGTAGAGTCAAACCAAGACTCAAGCGATTGCCTTGATGCTGTTCCCAGTCCGGCATGATAATAGCGGGCTGGAATGCTTTGATGGGTTTGTGAAAAGTCATTGGCGGCAAGTTCACACTCCCGCCTTGTCTGGCAGAAGACCACTGCAGGGCGTGCTGTCGAAGGTTTGAGTATCATCGATAGGCTGTGTATCTTTGAAATTGTCTCTTGGACATGGTAGATGATGTTCTCCCTGTCAGCACTACCTCGTACACTATGGGGCTTTGTTCCCAGAAACAGCAATGTCTGTAGCTCTCTGGTGATTGCCTCATCAGCAGTAGCGGTGAAGGCTAGGATCTGTCGGATGGAAAGGTACGCTATGACAGTGCCCAGGCTTTTGTACGATGGGCGGAAGCTCTTCCCCCACTGCACCACCGTGTGTGCTTCATCGACAACCAGGAGGCTGATAGGGTACAAAGAGAGGTGTGCTATCACCTGAGGATTGAGCATGCACTCTGCATTGGTGATGACCACTGATGTTTTTGTGTATTCAAGCTTCTTCCATATGCCTTCCCTCTGTTCCTTCGTCTGACCCCCTCGAATGCAGACAGAGGGAATCCCACTCCTCTCAAAGCGCTTTACCTGGTCATTCATCAGGGAGAGGAGGGGATAGACAATGACTGTCAGTCCCTGTACGAGTAATGAGGGGAGCATGAAGCAGACGCTCTTGCCCGAGCCTGTAGGCAGGATTACCAGCATGCCCTTGTGCTCTGTCTCTTCTCTGTCCTGTTCCAGTATCCTTTGGATGACCAGTTTTTGGTAGGGACGTAGCGTCTGGAGGCCGAATTTCTCTAGGGCTGTCCTGTTGATGAGCTCTTGCATAGAAAAGAAAGGGCAAACATGTGTGATTATGCTTCAAGTAGCAAGATACGCTTGCGACAACAGACAGGACCATGGTGTCTTGAATCCATGGGGTACGCCCAAACTCAAAGGATCAGCTACTGAGGCGATTTTAGGAGAGAGCGTTTGAAACAAGCCATTGCAGAGCTCTTGCGAATTGCCATGACGACAAATGGGTACTGGCGAACAGGAAAATGTAAGACAGCAGTTGCACACTATCATGCTTCATTGTGCATGTGAACAAAGCCAGCACTACCATGCCAAGAATGACTCAATACAAGAAGATAGGGAATAAGGATGAAGCCAATCATTTCGGTTTCCAGATCCTTTTCTGGTACGATGGCCTGCAAGTACTGGTTCTGCCCTGATCCGTAGCTCACACTCCTAGAGGAACCCAAGGCTTGCAGACATCAGAAAAGCTCCCTGTCCTCATTCAGGAGACTGGTGATGGAGAGGGCATACTCTGTTGGGTTCATCCCGCTGACCTTGGAGAATTGTTTTGAGAAATGGTGGATGGTGGTATAGCCAAGCTGGTATGCAATGGTGGTGAAGTTTCCTTTCCCTTCCCGGATGAGTTGTTTTGCTTTCTCGATTCGTAGGCGCGAATACCACTGCATGACACTATTTCCGGTTTCAAGTCTGAATATCTGCTGGGCCAGGGACTTGCTCATGGAACAATGGCTACAGACATCTTCCAGGCTCACATTCTCAGATAGGTGTTCCTGCAAATAGGCGTTTGCCAATTCAAACCGGATCCTCCTGTCGTTTATCTGACTGGTACTGAGAATGGTCTTGTTCTTTTCATTCTGGCTGTTGTACCGCAGCAACTCCAGAAGAAATGCCTCAAAATAGTTCTTGATCAGCTGTTGGCTGCCCACAGGGCAATCTTCTGCTAGCTCGAGTTTCTTGAAATATGGGTCAGACAGGTCTGTTACATAGGTCTTCTTTGCTTCATTGATGATAATGGATATCAGGCTCTTGGTCTTGTCGGTTATGGAGAGCACCTTGTTCTCGAAGAATTTCATAGCCGGTGAGGTGCATACAAAGGAGATGACCACCAGGCAGGGGGAGATAATCTTATTGCACTCCACACTGTGAAACTCATTGGGCTTATGAAAGATTATCTGCCCCTGCTGGAGCTGATGATGCTCGGTATCAGTGGTGGTAAATACTACCCCTTTATCGACATAGAGCAACTCCCAGAAGTTGTGCCTCTCCCCTTCAAAGAAGAATTTGTGGGGGTATTCGAAGTAATGGAAGGTGACGAAATGACTTACGTTGATCTCTTTTTTCATGGAAGTAAGAAGAAATCCATCTATATGTTTATCCATGATCCAATCTTACTGCACAATATGCTAAATGACAAACATTATGTTTTTTTGGACAAACACAAAATGAAAAACGGGGTGTATACTGATTTTGGTGGATATATAGCAAAATTGTTGCTAAAAAGGAGCGTCCTATGAAAAAAAGAACTCTTGGTATCGTGTTAATCGTTCTGGCTGTGTTAGTCACCCCGTTATTTGCAGGTGGTTCTGCAGAGGGAAAAGCAGAGAAAAAGGTTATCAGCTACTGGTCCATGTGGAACGAAGCTGAACCTCAGGGTCGTGTGTTTGCTGAAGCTGCTGAGGCATTTGAAGAGGAGACCGGAATAGAGGTTGATATCGTATTCAATGGTCGTGAGATCAGAAAGACCCTGCAACCAGCTTTGGAATCAGGGGAAGTGATCGACCTTTTCGATGAAGACATTACCCGCGTCAATACAAACTGGGGTAAGTACCTCCTTCCTCTGGAGGACTATGCCAAGCAGAGTTATCCCACCACAGGTGGTAAGAGTTTTGAATCTTCGGTAAGTACCGCTCTCATGGATCTCGCCCGTCAGGAAGGCGGTGGAACACTGAAAGTGATCCCTTACCAGCCGTTCGCATTTATTGTCATGTACAATAAGGACTTGTTTAACAAGGCCGGAATCACCGCAACCCCCAAGAACTGGGCAGAATTTGAAGCCGCTTGTAAGAAACTTGTCAGTGTGGGCATAACCCCCATTACTGTTGATGATGCATACATGGCTGCCTTCTTCGGGTATAACCTCTCCCGCCTCGCAGGAGTAGAAAAGACCTTGGAGATGGCTAACAGCAACAAGTTCAACGACCCTTCAGTCCTGGAATTTGGAAAGATCTGGTCTGATTTCGCCAAGAAGGGCTACATCAGCAAGAAAGCAGCTTCCAACATCTTCCCAACCGGACAGATTGAAGAGATTGCAGCAGGTAAGGTCGCCATGTACCTCAACGGGACCTGGCTTCCCAATGAGATCAGCGGCAATGCACCCAATTTGAACTGGGGATCTTTCGCTTGGCCAGCAATGGGACCCAATGGTGCTGGTGTTGAAGCCAACAACTATGGTGCACAGTGCTTCGGTATCAACAACAACTCCAAGGTTGCTGATGAGGCATTCCAGTTTATCGTATACATGACTACCGGAGAGTGGGACTCCAGACTCGCCAAGGAGAGTCTTGGTGTACCGATGGGCAAGGACAGCAGCTGGCCCAAGCAGACAGCTGAAGCCAAGGTTGTCATAGACAATACTACCCAGTGGATGACCTGGGCTGTCGGGATGGAGAACCTTGCAGACGTCAATGCCAAGATCAAAGAGAACTTTGCGAAGTTGATCGTCGGCTCCTTGGATGCCGAGGGTTTCTATGCGGCAATGAACAAATAAGAGAATTGTGGTAAGCCCTTGCAGATGACTCTGTAAGGGCTTATCGCCTGTATAGGTGCCCAGATGAAAAAAAATCGTGTAATGATCATCGTCTTTCTTACTCCAGCTGTTCTGTGTTATCTCTTGGTATTCCTGTATCCTTCGATACGGACAACCATCATGAGCTTCTTTGCGGTTGAGTCAGTCTCTGACCCTGTTTCCACATGGCGTTTCAATGGACTGGCAAACTATACAAAGCTCTTCGGCACTGAAATTTTCAAACAGTCAATGATCAATATTGCCAACATCTGGATTGTCGGGGGTATAGGGGTAATGGCAGTTGCCCTGTTCTTTGCCGTTTCACTGACCAATGGGATGAAACAGGTAAAGTTCATACGAAGCGTCATCTACCTGCCAAACGTAGTCTCCGCCATCGCCATGGGAACCATGTGGATAAGTTATGTCTACAACTCAAGCTATGGCCTGCTGCACAATGTGTTCAAGGCCATTGGGCTGACCAAGCTCTCTGAAACGCTGTGGACAGGGCCGGGGCACCTGTTCTGGTCGATGCTGGTAGCTTACTGCTTTGGTATGGTCGGCTATCATATGCTGATCTTCATGGCCAGTATCGAGCAGATACCCAAGGATTACCATGAGGCTGCCCAGATAGAAGGGGCAAATATTATCCAGCGGTTCTTCCATATCACCTTGCCCTTCCTACGGGGCTGTTTCAGGACAAATATAGTCATGTGGACTGTGTTCACCGTTGCATTTTTTGTGTGGGGCCAATTGTTCAGTCCCGTCAACCTTTCCTATGCAACAGTCGCCCCCATGAACTATATGTATGAAATCGTATTTGGTTCCTCTTCCAGTGCGGCTACGGTACGCGACAGTGGGGCAGGGGCTGCAATTGGTGTAATAATGATGATCATAGTCATTTTTGCATTCTCACTGACCAACCTTATTGTCAGAAATGACGATGTGGAACTATAGGAGGGTACCTCATGGCTAAGAAGAACTACTCCCTTGATCGGTACAACCAGATAAAGCTCATCCCTTCCTATATCATACTGGGACTTTGGGTGCTCTTCACCTTCGTCCTTATCGGATGGGTATTTTTTGCCTCTTTCTCAACCAGTCAGGAAATATTCAGCGACCATATGTTCAGGTTCGAGACCGGGTTCCATTTTGAAAACTATGCCAGGGCCTGGAGCACCCAGAAGGTCTCGGTATTCTTCATGAACTCCATGCTCTATACCGTTGTTGCCTGTACCTCGATAATCCTGATAGCTTCGCCTGCGGCGTATGTGCTCAGCCGATTCAAGTTCAAGGGAAATACATCCATACAGAGCCTCTTGGCATCAGCATTGGGCATCCCTGCCATCATGATCGTCATGCCGCTGTTCAGTGTGGTCAGCCGATTGCGCCTGACAAACAACCGTTGGCTGCTGATATTCCTGTATATCGCAATGAACGTTCCCTTCACTACCTTCTTCCTGCTCTCCTTCTTCAAGAGCCTGAGCACAACCTATGAGGAGGCTGCCGCCATTGACGGGTGTTCTCCCATGGGCACATTCTGGAGAATCATGTTTCCCCTGGTACAGCCTGGGATAATTACCGTGACAGTCTTCAACTTCATCACCATCTGGAATGAGTACTTCATGTCCATGATCTTTGCCAACAAGACGAAGGTGAGACCTGTCGCTGTCGGTCTGTTCAACATGATCCAGGCGATGAGGTATACAGGAGACTGGGGTGGGATGTTCGCCTCGGTTGTCATCGTATTCATGCCAACGTTCATCCTGTACATTTTCCTCTCCGACAGGATCATCCAAGGTGTTACCGCCGGAGCCATAAAAGGGTAGGATCTCTCTCGGTAGGATACTGGACTTGGAACATGGTAGGCATCCCTGTGCAAGGGTGACAACCATATCTTCCCAAGGCCGGTACTCCTGTACATACTAGCATCACAACACAAGACTGAGGTAGCCATGCAAACAGATGAAAACAAACTCCGCACCGTAATCGACCAGTTCGCCATAGAAGGGAAACTGACCCATGTGAAGGCGAACCGTGAAGGCCATATCAACAGCACCTACATCTCCACGTTTGTCCATGAGGGGAACATCAAGAAGTATACCCACCAGAGGATCAACAACTATGTCTTCAAGAAGCCGCTTGAGGTGATGGAAAACATAGACGCGGTCACCAGGCATATCCGCTCAAAACTCAGGGGAAACTTTACCGATATTGATCAGCGTTGCTTGCGTGTTGTAGAGACTTGTGACGGTTCTTTGGTCCATATTGATGAGGAAGGTGGCTACTGGAGAACCTACCACTACATTGATCATGTGAAGACGTATAGCACCATCAGGGATGCTGCGCAGGCATACCTGCTAGGGGAGGCCATAGGTACCTTCCAGCTGCAACTCTCTGATTTTGACGGAACATCACTGCACGAGACGATTCCTCATTTCCATGATATGGGTTTGCGCTATCAGCAGCTCCAGGAGGCGGTCGGGACCAACTACCTGGACAGGCTTGCCCAAGTCGGTCCCGAGTTGGAATTTCTCATGCAGAACAAGCAAAGGGGCCTTGTGCTGTGGGAAGGGATGGTCAGTGGAAAGCTTCCTGTCCGTGTCACCCATAACGACACAAAGATAAACAATGTGCTGTTCAAGGCCGATGGTTCGCAGGCTCTGTGTATCATCGACTTGGATACGGTAATGCCGGGGACCATCCTCTTTGACACAGGGGACATGATCCGCACGGCAACCACTACAGGCGAAGAGGACGCAACAGACCTCTCTACGGTCAGCTGTGATGTGAAGTTGCATAAGGCTCTCATACAGGGCTATTTCTCCAAGGCTACGTTCCTTACAGATTTGGAACGCTCCCTGGTGGTGGAGTCCGGAAGGAACATTACCCAGATCATGGCAGTTCGTTTTCTGACTGACTATCTCAAGGGAGACAAGTATTACAGCATACGTCGGGAAAAGCATAACCTTGACAGGGCAAGAACCCAGATAAGGCTGATGCAGGATATGGATGCCAAATGGGAAATATTACACAACGACAGTGAATAAAAGGGGTTTGAAAGATATGACTACCATCACCTTGGATTATTTTCATGCCAATGCAGCTCTTCCCCAAGGGGAGAATCCTCTTCCCTTCTTCCGCGATCCCAACCATGATGTCAATGTGCAGGTAAAACCTGACGTTCCCCTCCAGTACCAGAAGCTCATGGGCCTTGATTGTGGAAGGCGCATGCTTCCCTATAGGATGCAGGACCGATACGACCGTAATCGACAGGAGCAGGACATTCCTGCCATCATCATGGAGAACACCTTCCTCAGGGCGACTTTCCTGCACACCCTGGGAGGAAGGCTCATCAGCCTGATCGACAAGGAGAGGGACAAGGAGCTTCTTCATTGCAACACCAGTCTCCAGGTCGGTAACCTCGCTACCCTTGATGCATGGTTTGCCGGTGGTATCGAATGGAACCTCGGCCAGTATGGGCATGCCTTTACCACCAGCAGCAAACTGTTTGTCTCGATACAAAGGGATGAAGAGGGAGAGGAGTTTCTGCGGCTGTATGATTTTGAACCATGTAAGGGCCTCTGGTGGCATATCGATTTCCATCTTCCCGCTGATTCCCGGTTGTTATATGCACATGGGGAGGTCCATAACCTGGAGGAAACACGGACTTCCCTCTACTACTGGACCAATACTGCTGTAGCGATGGGCCCCGATACCAGAGTCCTTGCAAGCAGTGACAAGGCGGTCTATCTCGATCCCTTTGCTCCTAGGGAGACCAGGCTTTTTGGGTATATGCAGATGCCCCATATGGAGATCTTTCCGGATATCGACGCATCCTACCCGATACGATTTGATGCCTCAAACGAGTACTTCTTCACCTGTGAGCGGGAGAGCATGCCCTGGGAGTGTGCCTTGGAGAAGGATGGGACAGGCTTGTATGAAGTCTCGACCCCCCTGCTGGGGTATAGGAAGATGTTCTGCTGGGGCGATCATCCCGGTGGCAAGAGGTGGCAACGCTACCTTGCCCCTGACACTCAGGCAGAGTATGTGGAGATCCAAAGTGGGCTCGCCTGCAGCCAGTTGCACGGCTATCACATTGAGGGCAATTCCTCCCTATCGTGGACCCAGGCATTTGGATCGCTCTCAGCTGATAGGGATGCAGTGCATGACAAGAACTATCTTGTAGCCACAGAGGCTGCAAGGGAGGCCATAGTAAGGCAAATCGATCATACGCACCTTAATCGGATGCATACGAGGTTCTCCCTGGCAGCTCAGGTAGTACCCGGGAAAATACTCCAACGGTCTACTGGGTGGGGTTTTCTGGAGAAGAAGCTCAAGGATCTCTCATTGCCTCAGGCGTTTGTCTTTGATGAGGCTTCTGTGCGTGATGAGGAGAAGCCCTACCAGATCTTCCTCGAGACAGGGACGCTTACGGTAATGGATCTGGACAAGCTCCCCCTTATTCCTCCCATCTGCTCAGTGGCATGGCGCGACCGTTTCCTCCTAGCCCTGCAGAATACTGCATTGACGGCAAAGCAAGAGGCGACACTCAAGCACACCCTAGGGATCATACATTTGGAGCTTGAAGAGGTTTCCTGTGCCCTTACCTGCTGGCTTGAGGTGATGGCTGTGTTTCCCAATGCATGGACAGCTAGGAACCTTGCTGTCCTGGAAGGCAGGAGGGGGTATGTGAAAGGCTCCCTCAAGTGGTATGCCAAGGCAGCAGAGCTTCCAGGCTTTGTCCTAGATCCCTGTATAGCAGAGGAGTATTGCAAGCTGTTGGTGGACAACAAGATGGTTGAACAGGCACGCGCGGTCTTCGATTCCTTGCCGGATTCCTGGATAGGGATGAGTGAGAAGCTCAGTGTTCCCAGGGCCCAGCTGGCTGCCTTGCAAGGTGATGCCGATCTTATCAAGGCCCTGGTCCTCGATAAGGAGCTGGGGCATATCAGGGAGGGGGATGCTCCACTCAATGCCTTGTGGCTAGCCTACAATCTGATCAACTACACCAACGAGCATCAGGTGGAGGCCACAGAGGAGGTAGTCCGGAAGGTGAGGGAACTCTATCCCATACCAGCCAGGTACGACATGAATATGTTTGAATAAGGTTGGGGAAAATCTATCTTTTCGCCAAAAAACAAACAGCCGGCATCGCCGGCTGTTCCTTTCGTAGGGTGGTCTACTTTTCTGCGAGCTTCTCGTCTATGGCTTTCAATTCAGCCTCAAGCATCGCTTTTTCGCTCTGGAGCATTTCCTTGGTAGGAGCAGCATAGACTGGAGGGGCAAAGCCCATTCCCATTCCATAGCCTCTTGCACCTCGGCCTCCATAGCCTCTTCCCATTCCGCGTCCGCCCATTAGGCGTGCACCACCTGCACAGGGACCCATTCCCCGTCCGCTCATAGGACCTTGTCCCATTGGACCAGTTCCATCTCTATATGGCATATTGTACCTCCTTGGTGTACTAGTTACCGACATATGTCGGATTCATCTATACTATAAGGGTATTATCGACATATGTCAATAACTAAATGCGAATACGCTTAAAAAGTTTTCAAAAGCATATATAATAACACTATACATTATGCTTAGGGTGGGTTTGGAATACTGTTTCCTCTTGAAATTGAAGAAAATCTACACAATTCAGTGACACTACAGCAAGCCCAAGGTCCTAACCTTGGGCTTGTTGATGAGCATGACGCATCTCTTCTGCGATGCAATGTTTCCTATAGCTGTAGCAACTGGAGAGCCATAGTATCAGCCATAAACTCCAGGCTGAGGTTCTGCCGCCTGAAGGTTGTCTGTTTCCTGATGTACCTTGCCAGGGTATCGGGAACCTGCAGCTCCTCCTTCCAGCGTAGGGGGATCGCCTCATCCCCATAGAAGGAGCCTGCAAGGGAGCCATAGACAGATGCATTGGCATTTGCAGATCCTCCCCTCATCACCACAAAGCTCATCCCCTGCTCAAAGCTGCTGGTATGAAGCAGTGCAAACAAGGCAAGCTCCAGCGAGTACAAGACTGTATCATGCTTTCCTACCGGCCCCTTCTTCCCTTCCATAGCTCGTTGGATGGCCTGCTGCACTTCGTCCCCAATGCCAAACTTCCTGCACGTTGCCAAAAGAGAGTTTGCCAGCCTGAAGGAATGCCCTTCGCCTCTGATGGCCTCTGCAATAGCCCAAGCGAGGGTCTTGTTGGCATCAATGCAGACTTGGCTGAGGTTGGTCATGATGCACTCGGCCTCTGCCATGAGGGCAATCTCTTTCTCTGTCCTGTTTGCTCCTGCAACCCCTATGGGGGCGACCCTCATCAGGGCGTAGGTATTCTCACTCTTGATTAGCGGTTCCCCTGCGAAGATCTCCTGGAGGGAAGGGCGTACCAGGGTGGGTTCCATTTTCAGCCATTTGCGGTAGGAAGAGCTGACATGGTCAGGATCATACCCCTCGAGGGCGATGATGCTCTGGGAAAGCAGGATGCCAAGCACGCTGCAATCGGTGATGTCCCCGCTCTCTCCCCACGCCCTGTCGAGGCTGTACAGCTCCCCTATGCCCTGGGGAAACGTTTCATGGAGGTACTTCTCCTCTTTTCCTTCTGCCTGGATGCCTAGGGCATCCCCTACAAACATCCCTAGAAGGGCACCAGTCGCTCTATTGATAGCTTCCATTATATTCTCACTCTCTTTGTCCTCCAGCATAGAGCAAAGAGAAACCAATGGCGAGTCCTCTGTCGATTGTTTCTCTTTCGTGTTCTTCTTTCTTACTCTTGGCTGTCTGCTTCTGAGCCAGATCCCTGTTGTTGGACCTTGGTAAGCTCATCTTGCATCCTCTTCAGGTCCTCTGGAATGTTGATGTTCTGGGGACAGAGAGGAATACATGCAAGGCACTCGGTGCAGGCAGGGGGTCTCTTGTCTGCCTTCTCAGCACTCTCCCACTCCTTCTTGACCATGTCGTAGTTCTGGAACATGCGATACCGGTTCCACAGGGCAAAGTTTCCCGGGATATCGACACCAAAGGGACAAGGCATGCAGTACTTGCACCCTGTGCAGTCATTGCCCATCCTGCCCCTCATGGTGTCCCCGATCTCATCCAGGGCGATATACTCCTTCTCGGTAAGCTTCTCAAACCCTGTGAAGGTCCTGAGGTTGTCGGAGACCTGATCAAGGGTTGACATGCCACTGAGGATGACCTTCACATAGGGATGGCTTCCTACCCAACGCATCGCGAAGGAGGCAGGTGTTGCCTTTACATCGAGATTGCTGAGAATGTGCTGGAGGTCAGGGGGGAGGGTGGCAAGCGAGCCTCCCTTGATGGGTTCCATGACAATGACAGGCACTTGCAACTTCTCTGCGAGCAGATACCCCTTGGTTCCTGCCTGCTCCTCAGTGTCGAGGTAGTTGTACTGTATCTGACAGAAATCCCAGCCATAGCTTGCGATGATCCTTTCAAAATCCTCATAGATGCCGTGGAAGGAGAATCCTATATTTCGGATTTTCCCCTCCTTCTTGAGCTCTTCCAGGTAGGACAGCACCCCAAGGTCGACCATCCTGTCATAAACCTCACCGTCGATTGCGTGCAGGAGATAGAAGTCAACATACTCCATCTGCAGGCGCTCTAGCTGTTCAGCAAATATGGCTTTGGCATCAGAGAGGGAACTGACCTTGAAGGTCGGAAGCTTGGTGGCGAGGAAAAAGGATTTCCTGGGGTATTTTGCCAGGACGTTTCCCACAAAGGTTTCGCTGGTGCCCCCATGATACGGATAGGCTGTATCAATGTAGTTCACCCCGGCCTTGATGGCCAGGTCCATCATCTCCTCTGCCAGTGGCTCATCAATTACCCCTTTTGGGGTAAGGGGAAGGCGCATGGCGCCGAAACCCAAGAGGGAGGTGGTGATGCCTATCTTTTCAAATGTTCTCGTTTCCATACAATATGCTCCTTAGTGCAAGTGCCGTTGTAAGCTTACCACAAAAAAACTGATGACGTAAACGCATGAAATGTAATTATTACTCTGTTCCGCCTCACATCTCTCTGCTATAGTTTGCTCATGAAAGTATCGGAAAAATTTGTCAATGCAGTATTGAGAGGGTTTTTCAGGGTAACATGCCGCATAAACCTTGAAGAACTGAAGAAAGTTCCCCACGATGGACCATTTCTCTTGCTCGCCAACCATACCTATGTCCTTGATGGGCCAATGCTCTATGTGTTCCTCAAGCGTAGGAACCTGCTGGCCATGGCCAAGAAGGAGTTGTGGAACAACAAGTTCCTTGGTTGGGTCATGGATTTGTGGAGAAGCATCCCCGTAGACCGTGAGAACATGGGTCGGGAAACCATGGAGGCATGCTTCGCTGCCCTTGATAACAAGGAGATCCTGGCCATGGCTCCTGAGGGGACGCGCAGCAAGGATGAGAGGCTCCAACAGGGCAAGAGCGGCATCGCCTTCATCGCGCACAAGAAGGATGTTCCCATGGTCCCTGTCGTGATACTGGGCCTGAGCAGCTTCTCGAGGAATCTCAAGCGCCTGAGGCGTACACCCATCACCATACGGGTAGGCAAACCCTTTGAGATCATCCAGAAGGGTGGGCGCGTGGATGCTGCGACCAGGGAAGCGCTCAGCGATGAGATCATGCTCAGGATGGCTGCCCTCATGCCCGAGCAGAAGCGTGGCTACTATGAGGGGCGGGCTCTAGAGTTCTCCCTGACAAGGGAGATCGAAACACCCTGAGATAGCCCTTGCGGAGAATATGCCCCATCACGCTGGTCCTCTAGCCTTATTCGGCTAGAGGATTCTCCATGGTTCCCATGAAGAGGGGAATCCTGGCCTCCCTGTCTATGATGGCGTAGAAGAAGGGCCTGTCAAACTTCAGTACCAGCTCCTCGTTCATAGGCATGCTCGTCATCTTTACCATGATGGAGGTGACCGCAGCGGCCTCAGATCCTTTCTCATCCACACGGATGAAGGTCTTGTGCAACACATCCTCGATGAAGAGGTTCTTGCTCCTCTTCTCTGTCATGAGGGAGAAATCGGCTTGAGTACTGTCAAACGGAACGACCATGCCGAGCTTCTTCAGCTCGCCGACAAGCGAATCCTTGTAGGATACCTCAAACCTGGGAAAGGAAAGCTCCATGCGGGTGTACTGTAGGCTATCGACGGAAGTGAAGAGCCTCTGGGTGAATCCACCCTGTCTCTTCTGGCTATCCAGATACGTGCTGAGATCGGATGCACTGTGTGGTAGCATTGCTAGGAGGGCAAACCTCTCGTTTGTGTAGGGCATCATCAGTATCTGGGCATCGAGAGCCTCAGCATAGGGCAAGGATATGCTCTGGTGCATGAACGGGGCACCTACGATCACCTCCCTACGATAGAAAGGCTGCTCGTAGGTATCTTCACCGGTGAAAGGCCTCTGCCACTCCCCTTTGAAGTAGACCGCGTTGATCAGGTACATCAGGGCAGAGGGGTCAAGGGCATCGAGGATGGTGGAAATGGTTCCCCTAGTCGCATCCTTGACCCAGCCATTGATGGCAGTAAGGGAACTTCTTGCTGAGAAATCCAAGGTCTTCGCTGTTGCCTTGTATGCGTGCTTAGTCTTGTCCAGGAAATCCCGGTCAAAGTGTACTTTCCCGTTGAGCCAGAGACTGTTTGCAATGCTCAGCTGGACATCGCTGAGGCCCTTGATGCTGTCCAGATAGTGGGTGTTAGCATTGTTGAACTGTTCGAGTGTTCCCTTTTTAGCAACCAGGACATCCAGCATGGAGGTGAGGGTAGTCCCATCGGCTCCGTTGGCAGTCATCCCCAAGGCAAGCAACACCGAAAGCGGTGAGAGCATGGCATTCTTTTCCCCAAGGTTCTCTGCGAAGAACAGCTGGTCGGAGAACTGCTGCACCGAGTGGGTAAAGAACTCCTGGTCGGTCTTAGTTTTCGCCTCTGGCGAAGGGACAGGGGCCATCGGCTCCCGCATACCCTGAGCTCCGAGCAATGTTGTAATGAGCAAGACAGAAAGAGTTGCACTATATCGTTTCATACGGCCTCCCATGGTGAGAATACGCTCTATGGACTATACACAATACCTGGCCTGTTGGGGTCAACCGGCAAGCAGGAAACTCAAGGGAATGGTGATGATACCCAGGATGGTTGATATGATGACCATGGTGCTTCCGAAATCAGATCGCACCCCATAGCGGATGGGAAGGACCGAGGTGAACACCGCAGAGGGGAGCGTCGATGCTACCAGGACTACACTGCGGCTCAAGCCGGTGATGCCAAAGAGGCGAGTAGCCAGGAGGGCAAAGAGGAAACCTCCCACAAACCTGATGACCAACCCCCCTGCAATATGCTTGTCAAGATGCCATGTGGTGCTTTTCAAGGATACTCCCAGGGTAAAGGCTGCCAGGGGAGGGGCTGCCCCTCCTGCGAACTCAAAGGTAGTGACCAGGGCAGTGGGGAATACCAGAGCTGTTATGCGGAAGAGAAACCCCAGCAATACTGCCCAGAGGATTGGGGACTTCACAATGGTTTTCAGGGATTTTCGGCTCAAGCCCCCGGTGATGATGAGGATTCCCAGGGTAAAGATGAAGATTGTCTGTATCTGGTCATAGATGACAATGAGATTCATCGCAGGCGTCCCACCCCAGAGTTGCATCAGGGGGATACCCAAAAAGCCTGAGTTCATGAAGATCAGCGAAGGCATGAACGAGCGCTTGTCCAGCTTGAAAGCCTTTGCATACAGGAATGAGGTGAGGGTAAGCAGGATCACTATCAGGGTGGTCGCCCCTGCCAGGTCAAGGACCAGGGATGCATGAATATCGCTTTTGTAGAGGGAAATGAAGATAAGAGCCGGCATAAAGAGATCGGAGATGATGATCACCAGCGTATCGAGATTGATGGCGTAGAGCCGTGCAAACACATACCCGCCCAGGGTAAGTGCGAGAATGGGAAGCATCTGCATGAATGAGTACAATACCATGGGTCTGACTATAGGCAAAGAACAAGAAGAAATCAAGCTGAGTTTGTCCTAGTGAACGGGACAAACAGGGACAGGGAAGCTTTCATTCATTTGTCATATATTTCCACAACGAATGCATCCCAATCAAAACCATGGAAAAAATGGGGGATTATTGCTAATTGCCAATATTTATGTCTGTCTTTAGGGGAATACCTATTCTATAATATAATACTAATAAGCAAATAGCTTCTATCTTGGAGGGAGGACTGTTGGTATATGATGCATGAGACAGCTGAAAGAATCCTCCGGGATATCAAGGTGGAAAGGTTGCATAGCCAGAGGGCATTCATCATGCATCTGATACTTGTCGGTTGTGTGGTGTTTGTCTTTGTGTTGGGACTCTATTTCTTTTTCAACAGGCAAGTGAACCTCCTGCTGGAGCAACAGAGCTCCTTCTATCTGCAGGAGGTCGCCGTAAAAAGTGCTGAGAGGCTCGAAGAGAAGATGGAAGGGGACCTTGCCAAGCTCAAGGGCATGGCCCTTGCCTTGGGGAGCCAAGAAAACCTTGATATGGACGCTTGGCTTGCAGCCATCGAGGATGACCCGCTGTTTTCTGAATTCCAGAGGATAGGGTATATGCTTCCTGATGGGCAGATTTTCACTTCAGAGGTCATTGGAGGTGACTTTTCAGGACGGGATTACTTCCAGGCTGTCATACAGGGCAAGACCGTGATAAGCGACGTGTTTATCGACAACATACATCAGAAACCTACGCTGGTGTATGCAGTGCCGATCATCCAGGGCCAAAAAGTTGTCGCCGGTATCGGTGTTGGCATGGTCGTTACCGAATATGAGAAATACCTGCCCATGCCCTCCTTTGCTGGGGAAGGGACGATGCACCTATTGGATAGGGATGGTTCGATCATCCTCAAGCTTGGCGAAGCCTCTATCCCAAAGAGACTCTCCCTCGATACCCTGAGAGAAGATTTTGCAGAGCGCAAGAGTGGTATAATCCACCTGGATACGCAGAACAACCCCCGCCTGTTGGCCTATGCCCCTATAGGGAAGCAGGGCTGGTCCCTCCTGCTTGAGATTCCCCGTACCTTCCTGGAGAAGACACAAAAGCAGACCACCCTCTACTCTGTGGTAATGACAGTCATCTTTGGTCTGCTCATCCTCATCTTCCCGTACACGGTCCTGTTCAGGAGACGGGGTTTTGAGTCCTCGCTCCTAGAGGTCGCATATATCGATGAGCTCACTGGTGCTGCAAACCATACCCTGTTCGTGAAAGGCTCTGAGCATCTGCTAAGGGAACAGGGTTCCAGCTATGCATGCATAGTCCTGAACATTCATCGCTTCAAGCTTATCAACGACCTGTTCGGCTTCACCTATGGAGACTCACTTCTGAAGCAGATAGCCAGCATGCTCCCTTCCTTCTGTTCAGAACATGAGATTTATGGCAGGAGTGCCGGTGATAGATTCCTGCTATTGTTCAAGCAAGGTGCCGTTGAAAATCGGGTGCAGGCCATGCTAGCCACATTGAACCAGATAGCACTCCCCGAAACAAGCCAGATCAAGCTGGAGATAGTTGCAGGAATCTTCATACTCGACAAACCTCATCCCATCAATATCTGCATAGATAGGGCGACCCTCGCCTTGGATCATCTGAAGGGTGTCCATGACACAGATTACCTGGTTTACAATGAAACCATACGCGAACAGCTGCTTGGTGAGAGTGAACTGGTAAAGGGTTTCCAGGAAGCTCTGGAGACAAGACAGTTCTTCATCCAGCTTCAGCCGAAGTTCAATATGATGAACGGCAAGGTGGTAGGATCCGAAGCCCTAATCCGATGGAACCATCCTACGAAAGGTCTTCTCTCCCCCCTGCAGTTCATTCCCCTGTTTGAAGAGCACAACCTGATCTCCGAACTTGACATGTTCGTCCTGAGGGAGGTGTGTGGAAACCTGAGAATGTGGCAGGATAGGGGATTGGCTGTGCTGCCCATATCGGTAAACCAATCCCGCGCACATCTTGATAACCCTTCCTATGTTACCGATCTCATCCATGAAGTCGATCTTTTTGGACTTGATCACAGCTTGTTGGAGTTTGAGATGACAGAGAGCATCTTCCTGCGCAACCTGGACCATCTCACTGAAGTGGTGTCTGATCTTCGCAAGGCGTGCTTCTCGCTCTCCATCGATGATTTTGGCTCAGGGTACTCTTCCTTGAACATGCTCAAGAACATAACCGTCGATTTCATCAAGCTTGACCGTGAGTTCCTCATGAAGGCTGAGGATAATATTCGTGCGCAGAAAGTCATCCAGAGCGTTATCTCGATGGCCAATGACCTAGGCATCACCGTTGTCGCTGAAGGGGTGGAGACCCGAGAGCAGGCTACGATGTTGATGCAGATGGGCTGTACGATCGCCCAAGGCTATTACTACGAAAAGCCAATCAGCGTGGAAGCATATGAGAAGCTTCTGAACCCGTTGCAGTAGATACACGATCGTTACGTTTCTTCTGTCACAAATGAGAAGGCAGCGGAACTCCTCTCAGATGAGAGGGACTCGACCCCATTGCGATCGCTTCCCACAAAGCTATTGCTTTTCGCTTCCCTTCGCACCGTTACCGTCCCGCCCTCTGCAAAGGTGATCAGGCCCTTGTGCACAGCAGCCACTCCTATGGTGGATTTTTCAGCATAGAGGTCAGTTCCCCATACCTTGCCCTCAGAAGAGCCGCCCTTGGGGAAGCTCAGGGTCGTCACCTGTCCTGCCTGTCTGGGCAAATCTTTCCCTTGCATCTCCCATACATCTTCCTTCTCCCTGGGAAGGGTGGTGCTGACGCCCAAGGAAAGCGAGCTTCCTCCACTGCCGAACCCAAACCCCAGGCCGAGGCGGGTACTGCAAGCAGATACCAACGTTATGAGTATCAGAATACTTATCACTAACAACCCATAAGGCTTGCTTTTTCTTTTCATGGAGTTTCCCCCTTGTATAGAAGTTAGTATACAGGGGATGAGATAATCTTCCAATGTCAGGGCATATCATCAAAGATGGTCTTTGCCTGGCAGGAAAAGCAGACTGGGACCACCTCATCTGAGGGGAAAGAGCCTTTTCACTTTACTTGTACATGACAGCACATCATAGTGATACTATGGTGTACTGAACATACCAGTGATATCGATAGAAGAGCAGGTTGGTAGGCACCTGGGCATCTGCATAAGACAGATCAGAACACATGAAGGGGAGAACGACCGTGGGACATGATCACCATGAGAGTGGGAATTTGAAACTGGCATTTTTCATCAATCTGGGCTTTACCGTCCTGGAGATCATTGGCGGGGTGTGGACCAATAGCATAGCCATCATCTCTGATGCAATACATGACCTCGGGGACTCCTTGTCCTTGGCTCTGGCCTGGTTCCTGGATAGGTATGCAAAGAAAGGTCCGGACAAGAAGTTTTCTTTTGGATATGCCAGATTCTCCTTGCTTGGGGCGCTGGTCAACAGCCTGGTCCTGGTCGGGGGATCTGCTTTTGTCCTGACCAAGGCGATCCCCAGGATCTTGGCTCCACAAGAGGTCAATCCTCAAGGAATGCTGGTCTTTGCCGTGCTGGGGATAGTGGCAAATGGCATAGCAGTCCTGAGATTGAAGAGAGGTTCCTCCCTCAACGAGAAGGTCGTCTCCTGGCACCTGATGGAAGATGTGCTGGGGTGGGTGGCTGTTCTGGCCGTCAGTATCGTACTGTTGTTTGTAGACCTTCCCATTCTCGACCCTATCCTGTCGGTAGCGATCACGATCTACATCCTGTTCAACGTAGGCAAGAACCTGAAGGAGATACTGAACATCCTGCTGCAAGGGGTTCCGAAGGACTTTTCCCTGGATGAGATGGAGAAGGAGATGCAGAAGGAAGAGGGCCTGGTCTCAGTGCACCATACGCATATGTGGTCCCTGGAAGGGGAGAGCATCTTGCTGAGCACGCATGTCCTTGTACCCGATGATGCTTCTCAACAGGAAATTATCGCATTGAAGAAACGTCTCAGGGTACTGCTGCAGGGAAAGGGGATTTCCCATGTGACCATTGAGATAGAGTTCGAAAGTGAAGCGTGCCCACCAGGTGATTGCCAGCAGTAATCCATTCCAGGCAGGCGTGGCTCTACAGCTCTACAGGCAGGTTAGCCAGTACCGCCTCCGATATGCTCCTGTCGGATTCCACCTGATAGCGGGTAATAATGATCGTCTTTGCAACGGCGTCGAAATAGAGCAGGTACCATCTGGGCTTTGTCTGTTCGAATAGTGCATCCCTCCCGTGGAACGATCCGACGATGAATTCGGAGGTGGTCTCAGTGAAGCTGTGCAGGAGATCACCCTGGTGGTGATGTCCGGCGAGGTAGAGCATCCCCTTGTTTTCTCCCATCAACGAGATGATGTTCTCCCTTTCCTGCATATCGCTCAGGACAGTATAGAGCAAGGAGGGCTTGCCATAGAGGGGAACATGAGAAAAGAAGAGTTTGGGACGTGAGGTATCCGCCATCAACGCTTGCTTGAGCTCCTGCATCTGGATCCTGCCCATGGTCCTGGCTGCCGTATTCAGCAGGTAGAAGGAGACTCCCCTATGTGCAAAGGCCTGGTAGCTATACTGGCCGACATAGGCCTCCCAATTTGAAAGATGATCGGTGCCCGGACGGATGTCATGGTTGCCCTTGACCACATAGGTGGTGATCCCTTCAGATGAGAGCTTGCCCTTGAAGTCCACGAACTGTTGGAACTCATCGATTCTGGAGTTGTCAGTGATATCACCCAGACTGACCATAAGGGTGAGATGATGCTCAGCATCGCTTGCCAGATGGGCACTCTGGTAGGATGAGAGCCAAGCATGAAAGAGCTCCTCCTCATAATAGACCCCACTGTCCTTCCGATAGAAGTGCTGGTCTGAGGTGAGCAAGAGGGTAAAGGAACTGGGTCTTGCATCGGTAATGGCATTTCCCTCTGCATCTGTTGTGATGATGAAGGTATTCTTCTCCTCAGATGCCTTCTGTCCGTCGAACATCTGCACCATAGAGAGGTCGCAGGAGGGGAGAAGGAGAGCCAGCAGGAGCACTACAATGATGTGAGGGAGGAATCTTCTCATAACCAGACCCCCAGTTCCTCAACCGTATGCTTCCTCTTTGATGCCTCTGTCCACACTGCAGAGAAGGAGAGCTCTGTGAGGGTGACTACCATGGATTCGTAGGGGTAGTCACTGAGTCGCACCAATGGTCGTACCTGCAGTATGAGGTTCTCACTGGCCTCTAGTGCCAAGGAGAGCCCATAGTAGTAGGAGAAATTGCCCTCGGGCAGGCAGAGGGTGTTTGTTGTGATGAACAGCTTCACAAACAGATGGTCAAATAGAGCCTGGGAAAGGGAAAGGCAGAGATGAGGTGCTATGCTGAAAAGATTCTTGTCATAGCCTGAGGACCAGCTGGTGATGAGATGCCCACCCAGGCTTGCTGTCAAGCGGGTATGCCAACCAGTGCATGGTGTCCTGGCAGAAAGGGAATAGCCCGCAATTAGGGAGGCATGCCCGTTATCCTGGGCATGGGAGAAGAAGGCCAGGTTTTTCCATACATCTCCTGTTAGCATTGAATCTTTCCCATGGACCCTTTTTGTCAGGTGAGAAGTGATATTGGTATCCGGGTGTTGGAAACGAACGCTTGCCGTACCATGCAGGTCCTCACTGCCGTAGCCCAAGGTAATCCTAGCCCCATAAGGCGAGGTGCTGGTTATGCTTTCGTTTTGAAAGAGACTCAGCATGCATAGGTTGGCTCTAGAGCCGAGAAACGTGGTGTTGGCCAGGAGCAGGGAAACCATCAATATTAACCGTAAGCGATGTTTCATACCATAATCCTACTTCTTGTAGGGGCACTTGGCAAGCTTTATACTATTTCCTCCAGGGTTTTTCTCGAAAAAGAAGCTCCCTTTTACCCAAGCATACTCTATACTGACCAGAGACCTGTACCATTTACTCTGCTTGTCCTCATTCCCCTGTAGGGCACAGCATGACCAAAGGGAGTCACCATGGAACTGATACATACACCTGAGGAACGCACCGTCCGTCTCATCGAATATCTACAGCTGCTGATCGACAAACAGGCAGGGAAAGCAGAATTTATCAGCTATGAGGATGCTCTGCACAGCACAAACCCCTTTGAGGTCAATGATGCCCTTGACCATGTTTTGAGGAGAAGTGAGGATGTGGAGAGTCTCTCCCAACCTGTAGCCCAGTTCATCCGTTCTGTGAGCAAAAGCCTGGATAGGTATCCCAAGCCAGACTATCCACGCGATCATCTGCTCTATTCCTTAGGTATTGAAAACAGCAAGATAGGGGACTTTGCCTCTAGGATGCAAAGGCTGGCCTTGAGAATCCAGCAACAGGAAAAAAAAAGAGTTCGTGAACAGGTACAGGAAGAGTCGGTTGGTTCAGCTAAGAAGGAACGGGGGAAAGTACCATCTCTTGTCTCTCTCAAGGCCCTGGTCGCCTCCTCCGATCTTCTCTGCTCCCACTACATTCGCCTGCAAAATGAGCTGTTCCCGCTCTTTGAGATGTCACAGCCTCACCATAGCTGTGTGAAGCTGATGTGGGCGCTGCAGGACAGGGCACTGGCCCTGAGGAAGGCAGTTCTCTCCGATCATTGCTCCCTTGCTGAGTTCTGGAAGACCTTTGGTCAGTTCTTCTTTCATGTGCAGATGCTGCTCTATCGTGAAGAGCACATCCTCTTTCCTGTTGCCTACAGGAGTATTGCAGAAGAGAGGGCTTCGATGAAAGCAGTGCAAACTGGTCTCAAGCCTGACAGGCAGGGCAGTTTGCACCCTAGTCTGTTTGTCTCCCCTACCGGCTCCCTTGATTTCGCCGTTCTAAAGCAGGTGTTCAAGCTGCTGCCCCTGGACATCGCCTTCATAGGGGGTGATGACCGCCTGCAGTTCTATTCGGACCCCCCGCATAGGATCTTTCCCCGTTCCCCACAGCTCATAGGACGCCTGGTGCAGAACTGCCACCCTCCGAAGAGTGTGGCCACCGTCGAGAAAATCCTCACCTCCTTCAAGGAAGGCAGTGAGGATTCTGCTGAGTTCTATCTGACAGTGGGAGGAAAGTTCATCCACATCGAATATTTTGCCGTGCGCAGTGCGCAGGGTGCATACCTGGGGACCTTGGAGGTCACCCAGGATGCCACTCACCTCAGGGCGTTGGTTGGGGAGAAGCGACTACTGTAGGTGGCAGGGAGGTGGATATGTAGGCCTTGAGCAGGTCAGCCAAGGGATTGAATTCCAACTCCAGGATTTCCATCTCCCTGACTGCATTTTCCGGGCTGTCCGAGGCATGGGCCGCATTGACCCGGATGTTTGTGCCAAATTCGCGTCTGATGGTTCCTGGCGGTGCCTTGTCGGGATTGGTGGGACCGAGGACCTTACGAATCTCTTCCACTGCATTGATACCTTCATAGACAAGGACCATGCACTTTACCAGCCCGGGTTTTTCCAGGTTATTTCCCTCACAGGTACTGGGCTTGATGCCCGACATGAACTCTACGATGGTCTCGAACTGCTCTTCGGAATACATGTCCCCGAAGCTTTCGGTCAGGATGTCCTGGAGCTGGTCGGGAAGCAGGATATTGAAGTCTCTCTCAAGCAGTTCCCTTGCCTGCATGCCATACACTGGTGCGAGCCTCTTCTTGAGCCCGTCCTTGATGGGGCCATAGAACTGCAAGGCCTGTGCAACGGACATCTTCAGCACTTTCATGCCTATGATGCGAAGCCCTGTCCTGGAGAACATGTCTATGATCATGCCAGGGCGTGAGGAAGCATACTTCCAGTTGTCCGGCTTGATGATGACCAAAGTCCTCTCGGTGCTGTCGGTCTTGTGTCTGGTCTCAATGATGTTCTTCTGTTCGGGCAACCAGGAGGCGAACAGCGAGAGGGTGGTGTCTGCCTCGCTTTGGGTCAGGGCGGTCAGGACCGCAGGCTCAAAGTAGGAGACCGTGGTTTTCCGTTCATCGGTGAAGATCAGGTCGGCATAGGTATCACGTATGGACTGGCCAGTTACCATCTCAACAGCACTGTAGTCAGGCTGGAACGCTCCACACACCTGGGCAAGCTCTTTGCAGGGGTCTTCACCGCGGAATACCAGCAGCAGGGAGCGGTGGCGGTAGCCACCAGAGGGAGCGATGTTTTGCTCGACATAGTCTCCGAGAATGACAGAGGCGATGAAGCTCTCCGCCTTTTCCCTGTTGCGGATGATCGAAGCATAATCCTGGGCTATCTTCAGATCCATGGCGATCATCTGAGCGCCAACAAGTTCCAATGATATGCGTGATAAGAGTCTGGACAAGACCCCTCCTGTACGACTTTTTGCTACAGTATAAGGGGTCACCAGAACATATGATAAGGACTGTTCCATGAGCAGCCTCCTTCTAAGATGTCTGTATCCACAATCCTACAAGGGGTTGCATCCATTTGTCCATCACAGATGAGAGAAAAAGTGTTCAAATAACAACAATTTGGCAAGATTTCAAGGCAACAAGCGATGCATCATGGTTCTCGGCCGTTGTTCCTGCACAACAGGTGCTGTCAACAGTGATGGAGAGTTCAGGCCTGAAGGCCTTGATCAGCAGGGCATTGGATATGACGCAGATGTCGGTACAGACCCCGACAAGTGTGACAGAGGTGATGTCAGCTCTCTCAGAGAGGGCCTTTGCCATCTCTACCGATCCGAAGGTCGGTTTTTCGAAGAATCTCCCCCGGGATGCGAACTGCTTGAGCTCCTCTATCAGGGCGTGTCCCTCTGTTCCCTTGATACAGTGTTCTACCGGAAGGCTCTTGCCCTCTGCACTCTGGAGGTAATCCTCATGGTGCGTATCGAGGGTGAACCAGAGTTCTCCCGTATGGGATGCAACCTTGTCCCTGAGCGTCTGTACAATTGCCCGAGCCTCCTCTGTGCCAAGGGAGCCGTATACAAAATCCTCCTGCATATCCACTACGATCAAAAGTGAATCAGAATGAGGTTTTCCATAATCCGTGTGTTGAACAGTATGCATAGACATCTCCATGATCCTTATCGGTAAAGACAGCGGTTGCCATGCTGTTGCTCTTGATATCGCTGCGCCGTACCGTTTGTTTTGTGACGAATACAATGAACTTTATGTGATGGTCATCGGACTGGGGATGGGGCTTGCTGCCCACATTCACATAGAGAAGGCCATCACGGTGCTTGAGCTCGGGAAGGTGGTACTCAGAGCCTTCGCCCTTCTCCTTGACCTTCATTCTCTCCATGGGTTGGCCACAGCAGACCAATGAGTGCCCACCACTTTCAACCAGTTCCACAATAGAGTGGCAGACCGGACACCAGAAAAAGGAAATATTTCTAGCCATAGTGTCTCCTTGTCCCTTAAACGTACTTCTCTTCGATGAAATATCCAAGGCCTTATCGCCTGTTTTTCCCTCTTTTCCCAAACTCACCATATTCCTTCTGCCCTACAGACAAGATAGTGAGAATGCTCCCCCAGGGCAAATGGGGAATTTCTTTTCATACCTGACAGCATACTACCGTTCCTGTTTGAAGGTACTGCTTTCGCTATCCAGCACAACCCTATGCACACCCCTTCACACCTCCTGCCTTGTATGATAGGCTCGTACATTGCATAACGCTCATGGGGGAATGCGATGAATCTTATGTTGCAGGAGAAGGATACTTCTTACCTGTATGATACGCCACTTTTGCACCAGAGTTCCTTCTGGTCGCAAGTAAAGCAAAACCAAGGCTACCAGACTAAAGCTTTCGATATAAAAGTCCGCTCTTCAGACATATCAGAGTTAGGGGGATCATCCTACCTGCTTGATGATGTACTGGTGCTTCTCAGCCCGATAAACCGAACCCAGACCATAGGGTACGTACCCTACGGTCCTGTACTCAAGCCACTGGAGGACAAGATGGGTCCTTTTCTGGAGGACCTCTCGGTACAGCTGCAGCAGAAGTTGCCGGACAACTGCATCCTGCTCAGGTATGACCTTCCCTGGCAACGCATCTGGGAAGATGAGGATATCTCCCTCCAAGCGCAGGAGTTGCGCCTGAACTGGGGAACTGCCTCCCACCAGATACGCAAGTCATGCTCCGACCAGCTGCCCAGCGACACCATGTTTGTGGACCTGCAGGGAAGTGAGGAGGAGCTGCTCGCCCGCATGCACCATAAGACCCGATACAACATTGGGTTGGCCCAGCGCAAGGGCGTGGAGGTACGGGAGGTCTCCTACGAGCACCTGCCGATCTTCTACTCCCTCTACACTGAGACCTGCCAGCGTAACAACATCCAGTTGCATGACCTCAAGTTCTTTGAATCCATGTTTGTTTCGGAGCTTGAGAAACCGTACTTCTCCCTCCTTGTTGCCTATCTTGACGGTGTGCCACTCTCCTCGATGTTCCTAACACGCTCGGGGCAGCGGGCAACCTATCTCTATGGTGCCTCCTCTTCCTTCAGACGCAACAGCATGAGCACCTACGCCCTGCAGTGGAGTGCGATCAAGCTGGCACGAAGCTGGGGATGCACAAGCTACGATCTTTTCGGTGTCTCGCCCACTGAGGACAAGGATCATCCCATGAGTAGCCTGACTACCTTCAAGAAAGGTTTCGGGGGCAATTTCTTCCACCGCATGGGGTGTTGGGACTATCTCTACGACAAGGACCATGGTGAGAGTCTCTACGCCTTTGAGATGACCACCAAGGGGTATCACTGCCGTTGAAACAGTAGGCTCACCTCACCGCCGCAGATCATGCCGAGGGAGCCCGCCTTGGTATTGTCCAAGGTGTAGGTGATGACCTGGTTTGGTAGTGACGCATCATGGAGCATTGCCTGTGCATGCTCTATCGTGTTTGCCTCCACAAGGCCACCTCCCACTGTCCCTTTGTGTGACCCATCCCTGAATAGCGCCATCTGAAAGCCCACCTCACAAGGGGCGGAGCCTCTTTTGTCCACCACCCTGGCAAGGATATACCCCTGTTGCGCAGAAAGGGTCCTCAGGAGATTCGGCTCAAGGCGTACAAGTGAGGCGTCCTTGCGGTATACGCTGATGATCTGGGCAAGTATGCTGATGGCTATCTCTGCAGCAGTCACGGCCCCTATCGATAGCCCCACTGGTGCGTATACCTCGTTGAGCATCTCCTCACTGAAGCCTTTTTTCTTCAGGTTGGTCCAGGTGATGGCGACTTTGTTCCTACTGCCTATCATGCCGATATAGCAGTGGGGGAGAAGTAGGCATTTCTCCAGGCACACCTGGTCAAAGCCATGCCCACGCGTGATGATGACAAAGTAGGGTTGTATCCAGTTTTGGTCCGACTGCAAGGTCTGTTCAAACGGTGCACAGAACAGCTGTGCCTTGGGATAGAGGTCCTTGTTGCAGAACTCCTTTCGCTCATCAAGGATGGAAATATCCATATCGAGATGGGTTGCCAATTCATACAGCTGTTTTGCCACATGGCCCCCTCCACAGAGCACCAGCTCTATCTTGGAGCCCAGCTTCTCAGTAAGAAGTCCACTCTCCTGCCAGCAGTGATCATGGTGGGAAAGACTGGCTATCATCTGTGAGCCAGAGAAGAGAGCCTCATCGCCGATGCCTACTCCTGCAAGGACAGTCTTACGGATGAGGCTCCCCCTCTTCAGGCCTTCAAGCAGGGTCGTATAGTAGTTGTTCATGTGTGCTCCTTTGGGTAGAAAACTGAAATTGGAAGGGGGGCCATGCCAGTGGGATGCTCGGCCTACAGCCTAGCCAGAAACCCATCCAGTACCTCAAGGACCGAACCTCCGATAGCCTTGGCCTTGTCGCTGACTGTAGTGTAGTCAGCCTCAAGGCCACGGGGGTCGATGTCCGCTATCTTGAAGCCTGTGGGAACAGGAAGGCCGTTGTTCAGCAGTCCCCTGATCATGCCATCGAGGGATGCCACTACTTCAGTGCCGCCTACATGGGCGATGACCTCGCCCTTTCTCACCAGATCCCCTATGTGGTGGTCACTGAAGAAGATTCCCTCTGAGGGGCTGTGGATGACACGCTCGCGTCCATAGCCTGCGATGATGCCTGGAATGCCGGTGTTTGCTATGGCCTCTCCTTCTCGTATGACCCTTGCCAGACTATGTCCCCGTTTGGTCTCAATGACCACATGACAATCCTTGCCCGCCACGAAGCCAGGTCCCAACGCTATGACAAGCGGTGCATCGCCTATGGTGGTGCCGAGGTTCTTCTTAGCCAGGATTGCATCCACGATGCAGATCGGGTTGAGCTTTTCCAGGGAAAGTCCCTGGGGGTCGGCAAGCAGGGGGATGATTCCCTTGTGTAGGGCTGCCATCGCCTCATCAATGTCGCTGCACCGCTTTGCCAGCATACCCTCTACCTTGGTTGCCCCTCCGAACATTGCCTGGGCAAAACTGACCGTTGTACGGATTACCGTTGGCTTCTCCGTCTCTAGCACCACCACAGGGTAGCCTGCATTGAAAAGGCGCATGATGACCCCGCTAGCCAGATCGCCGCCACCCCGTACGACTACCAGGTTCTTCCCCAGGTCGCGAAGGGCTTTTCCTGTGCGTCCGTTCTTCTCCTTCATGATCTGGGCAAGGGTGCTCAACGCTATTTCTCCTGGAGTCTCTGTCCCTATGTCCAGGCCAATGGGACAGAAAATCCTTCGCTTGTGCTCACTGGGTACGCTGATCCGATCAAACAACATCCGTGCCTTCAGGCGAGAGCCGAGGATGCCGATATAGGGACACGGAGAAGATAGCAGATGTTCCAGGGCATCCTGGTCAAAGGTATGCGAAGCGACCACCGCATAGGTGAACCGATTGATGCTGACCTTTTTCAGGGCCTCTACAATAGTCGGAGCCACCACAATATCCTTTGCATAGGCAAAAAGCTCAATCGATGCGTATTCAGAACGAGTCTCCACCACCTGGAAGCCGTAACCCAGGCTATGTGCTAGGTTTGCGATGGCTTGGTTTACATGTCCCCCTCCGATAAGCAGCAGGTTGGTCAGCGGTACGGGAAGGGTCAGGAAGTGATCGGTTCCTGAGACTTCGATACGCCTGTCAAAGCCCTCCTCAAGGCTCTTCCTTGCATGGTCCAAAAGCTCCTCATCACTGGTGCCGACGCTCTGATGGGTGGAGGATACGAGAAAGCGCGAGCTTTTTGGATGCAGGCTAAAACCGAAGACAAAGGGAATGCCCTTGTGTTCCCACTCGCTGGCTATGCCAAAGAAGGCTCTCTTCTCCCTGTTTTCCACGACCTGGATGAATAGCGATACCTCTCCGGCACCCTTTTTAGCTTCCTGGTCAACGATGAAGCTGAGCGTATGATCGGCCTTTCCCTTCTCGATGGCCCTGCGCGCCGCATCTATGGCAAACGCCTCCAGGGCCCCTCCTCCTATGGTGGAGGTGATGGCACCTGTTCTTTCAACCAGCATGCTTCCCTGGTTTCTGGAAGCAGAGCCTGTTGTGTTGAGGATGGTTACCAAGGCAAAGGGTGATGAGGCCTGTTCAAGTTCGTAGGCGCGATGAAACAGAGGTTTGTTCATGGTGTATTCCTATGGATGAGTTGGTTTGTCCTAAGGTCGCCAAACCAAATCGGATATGGGTGCGAAACAGAAGAGGTGATGGTTCTGTACTGTTCTACATCCTCTCTGTTGCTCTGATTGCCGAGTATGAGTCTTCTGCCTTGCATGCGTTTGGCTATGCCCTGCTTGTGTTCAAACAGCTTGGTGTAGGTGGCAAGGGTGATGAATGCTTCTGGAAAATCCTCTTTGTACTGCTCTGCTCCAAAACAATGCTCATCAAAGGGTTTGCCCACAAGTCCCATTGTAACAAGTGCCAAGGTTCCCGTAACAAAGGGGGGGACCACAGGGTCACGCTCCTGGTGGAGTTTGAGGGGCTTGTTCATCGCACCGTCAGCTTCAAGAAGCACCACATCATAGCGGCCGAGCAAAGCCTGTATGTTTGCAAGGGGAGGAGAGACCGCCTTGTGCGTCACATGGGCGTAGAATACCCTCTCTCCTTGGGCTGGGTGGTAGGAAAGGGCCCTGTCATCAAGGAAATAGGTGTCGCATCCATACTCGCGGTCTTTGGGTAGCAGAAGCTTGGTGGTGGTGGAGAACAGCACCCGCAGATTTTTTTCCGCGTAGTGCTGGGCAAGCCTGATCATTGCTGTCGTCTTTCCCCCGCTTCCTGTGATGGCCAGGCAGCGTTGGGAGGGTGCGAAGTAGAGTCCCAGTTCTTCCAATAGATGTTCCATAAGATAATGGTATCACCTTCATGTTTGTCGTGCAAGTTGGAACTCTTATATAAGTAGGCAAACTGGATGGGCTGTGTAGAATAGTAGGTATGAAAACACTAAGAACAGAAGAGTATGTGGGAGTCGACCTGATCGACAACCGGTATGTGATGTGTATCTTGCAAGCAGACAAGAGTAATCCAAGCTATGCCAGGGGTCGCAATGACACCGAAGGAGGGCAGTTGAAGTTTCTGGGTAAGCTTACCCAGAACAGTGAGGTCCTTATTCCCGATTCTCCACTGGCAACCCGTGCCCTCCTTCTTTTTGGGGAGGATCGGATTCATATCGCTTCGATGGGGAGCCTCTGGTCCACCTGGGAGAGGGCAGGGGTGAAACGGGGTTCAGCCATGGCGAAGTTTGCCGCCATCTATCTGGCACAGCAGCGTATACCTGCCATGAAGCTGACAAAGCAGCAAAAGGCACAGATCTATGCAGACCACGCCCTGGAGTTGGAGCAGATCAGAACCATCGGTGATGATGCCTCCCGTATAGGGGAGGCTGTGCTCAAGGGGACGGCAACATCCAAGGATTTTGATGTGGCGGTACGCAATGAGTACCAAAGCGGCATCAAGCCCTCCAGCACCAGCAAGGAGGAGGTCAGAGTCCCTCTCTTTGATGAGGAGGACGAATCATTTCTGGCGCAGCTCTACAGGTCCCTGGAGAAGATCAGGTAGGGAAGGTACAAGATTTCTTGCAGCAATTTTCACAGATACATGGAGGGTTCCTCAGAAGGGAAATCTCCATGTATCTGTTTCTGGGTTGATGATTTTTTAGAAAAATGGGATCAGAAAGTCATGAGATAATGCAGGGGTATTTTGGGTGAAACGTGGTGCTGATAGGAGAGGGCATCTGCTCGTGAAGAAATACAAAGATTGTTCCAGTCCTCAGCCTTGGTTCATGCCGACGAAACCATAACCCCTACCATGACGATTGCTGACTTGGATTTTGATTATTTCAAGCAGTTCTTTGAAAAACGGTATGCTGAATTCGGCGGCAACCCTCCGATCAAGTACCCTGAGTTCACCGTGAAAGCAGGATCCTTGCCTGGAACCTCCTCCAGTGTTTTTGTCATACAATGAGAAATGGAAAATTCCAATACGAATTGGGAAAGGACGCCCAGGCGTCCTTTCTCAATCACATATACGGTATACGGTAAATGCTCTTGCTGTCCCTAGCGGGGAATAGCGAGGATATCCTTCAGTTCGGGATTCTTCTGCATGTTCAGCTCGAGATCACGCTCCCTTCCCTTGTTTACATAGTCCTTCTCCTCGAAGGTGTAATGGAAGTTTGTATGGATGTCATAGGTGCCTTCCATCAGGGCAAAGGCATCCTCGGTCATGACCAGCTCCTCATCGGTAGGGATGACAAAGATCTTAACCTGTGAATCGTCAGTGCTGATCTCAAACTCACCATTGCGGCAGAAACTGACCTCATTCTTATGCTGGTCCAGTTTTGCCCCGATGATTTCGATGCCCTTGCAGGCACCCTTACGGATATGGGGAGCCATCTCCCCGACTCCTGCAGTAAAGACGATCGCATCAACACGACCTTCAAGCAGTGTAGCGTAGCTGCCGATGTACTTGGCAAGTCGGCGGCACTCCATGTCGATGCTCAGCTGAGCCTTGACATCGCCTTCTGAAGCTGCCTTGCGTACATCACGGCGGTCACTTCTGCCGCAGAGGCCAATAAGTCCACTCTTCTTGTTGAGAGTACTATCCATCTCATGGGCGGTCATACCGGTATTGTCCATCATATAGGGGATGATGGCAGGGTCGATGTCCCCTGAGCGTGATCCCATGATGAGTCCTTCCAGAGGGGTGAGGCCCATGGAGGTGTCGACGCAGACGCCATTTTTGACAGCACAGATCGAAGCACCGTTACCGATGTGACAGATGATGACGTTGGTATCCTTGTTCTCCTTGCCCAGCAGCACTGCTGCTCTTTTTGCACAGTAGAGGTGGCTGGTTCCATGGAAGCCGTAGCGACGAACATTGTAGTCGGTATACCACTCGTAGGGGACAGCATACATGAAGGCTTCTGGTGGCATGGTCTGGTGCCAGGCGGTATCCAGGACAATAGCCTGGGGAACATTGGGCATAGCCTTGCGAGCAGCCTCAATTCCCATGATGTTTGCAGGCATGTGCAAGGGTCCCAGGGAGATGACTGACTTCAGCTTCTCGACAACCTCATCGGTTATCAAAGCCGATTGCTTGAACACCTCTCCACCATGCAGGACCCGGTGGCCTACTGCCCCTATCTCAGAGAGGCTCTTGATCACTCCATAGTCAGAATCAAGCAGCATCCTGATGATGAGCTCAATGGCTTCCTTGTGGGTGGGGGATGAGAACTTGGTACGGTATTCACCGTTACCTGTTGCTTTGTGTTCGATGGTTGAATATTCCAAGCCAATGCGTTCCACCACACCGACAGCGAGAATATCCTTGTTGTCCCAGTCATACACCTGGTACTTGGCAGACGAGCTACCGCAGTTCAAGGTCAGAATTACCATGAAAGACTCCTATATTGTGTAAAAAATTATTCTCTTGCTAAGAAAAAAAGTCCCACGACATTAAACCATTTCTCCAAGGATTAATCAACTGAAGCAAAAGGATAGGCATTATTTCTTTATGCGTATGAGGAAACTTCTGCTCGTGCCTATCCTAGCGCTTTTCTGCACTCTTTCTGCAAAAAGCACTCTTTCTCTTGCCATGTCCCCCCAGAAACAAACATATGCCCTCTCCCTGGAGCAACAATCCCCTGCCAGTTCCTGCTCCGGGCACCTGAGCTTTTCGGCTCCTGACGACCTGGTCATACTGCTGCCCTCACGATTGAGGATTCGGATGGGGGACTCTTCCATCCGAGTGGGGTATACAGGGTTCTGGGCTGAGTATGCCTTGCAGCCCGAGGTAGGAAAATGGCAGTCATTGGTGTTTGAGAGAGGCAATCATGCCCTAGCCCTGCTCACTGGAAAGAATACGGGGAGGGCCCTTGGCTATGAGCACAGATATGCAATAGGAAACGTGTCTGTCCTTGCATGGATGCAAGCGGGAAAAAAGAGTTCCTCCTTCCAGACAGAGTGGACCTCAGATCATGCACGATGGGGCGTTGCCGGGAGTGCTTCCCTCAGTTCCAAATATGTTGCAATGCACTCAGAGCTGCTCTTCTCTCCCATCCAGGGCCTCTCTGCATTCGTATCATCCTCCTGCAGGTATGGCTCATCAACGCTGGGCTTTGCCTATGGTGAGCAGCCCTATCCCGCAAGATACTCGTTCGCCCTTGATCTTGCGAGCAACGCTTTGAGCGGTTCCTTCCTGATGGAGGATTGGTTTGGATCCAAGCCAATCTATGGAGGGTTCTCCACACCAAGAAAGAGAAGGCAGAGTACCCGAATTCGCTTCTCCCTGGGCAGAGGATATCTGCTGTTCTCCTTCTCTGACACCTATATATTCACAAGGAAAGGCTTGGAGGCAGGCTCTGTCACCATGCAGGGGACGTGGGGCGGTCCCTTTGGTCAATTGTCGGCCCAGTATGGGGCAAGTAGGATCTTGTCGTCAGTAGGGCAACGGTCGTACAGCCTTTCCCTCAATGTGCATAAGGCAACTCTCTCCTACACCCAGAAGGGCTATGAGATTACCCTTACCGATTCGGCTGCCATAGGCAGGGGAACCGGTACTTGGAGGCTTACGAAGCGCATGGGTGAGCCTGTATTCCTCTCCCTGCTCTACTCTGTCACCAGCGACCGATGAGCTGGATCTCAGCTCGTAATCGGATGCCCGTCTTTCTGAGCACCTCGTCTTGCATGAGGGTGAGCAACTCGTAGACATCACGCGAGGTAGCTTTGCCGTTGCTGTTGATGATGCAGTTGCAATGCCTGTTGCTGATCATCGCCCCTCCGATGCTCTTTCCCCTGATATCACAATCCTCGAGAAGCTTGCCTGCATACCCCCCCGGAGGGTTTGCAAAGATGCTTCCCAGGCTTGGGTTTTCATAGTGGCCTTTCTCTTTTCGCTTATGCTTGACCTCGTCCTTACGTTTTCTGGCCTCAGAGGTGTGTAGGGTAGGGTTTAGCCTGAAACCAGCTTCGTAGAGGATGATGTCCTTCCTTCCGGTAAAGGGCGAAAGGCGATATGAGAATTCGTCACAGTGTGTCTGTTTCCTATGGAGCTTGCCATCGAAGGTCATGTAGTCGACATAGTACAGCAGCGTTCCGATAGCCATGCCATTGGCTCCGGCGTTGCCATAGATTGCCCCTCCCACACTGCCGGGGATACCACCGAGCAGCTCCAAGCCGGACAGTCCTGCCTCGAGGGCAAAGTCGATGGCACGATCGAGGGCAAGGCCACATCGTACGCAGAACATCTCCCCTTGCACATGCCTTCGCGCCAGGTGAGTGGTCACAATGGTAAGGCCCTCTATGCCTTGGTCGCTTATCAGGGAATTGGACATGCCTCCCAATACTGTTATCGGCAGACGGTGGTCATCTGCATAGGCAAGCAGGGCCCGCAACTCCTCAAAATCAGTCGGATAGGCTGCCAGATCGGCTTTTCCCCCTGTGTTGATCGAGGAGTAATGGGAGAGGGAAAGGTTGGCTACCAGCAGTTCTTCAAGGTTGATTTTTTCATGGCTATTGCGTACATTGATAGGCATAGAGATATCTTACCCCCTTTTTCTGGGGTGGGCAACCTAAAGGAGCTCTCAATGCCAGTTTCCCTTTATAACACCATGAGTCGCAGTATAGAGACATTCGAACCCATCAACGAGAAGGAAGTTGGGTTATATACATGCGGACCAACTGTATACAACTATGCACATATCGGAAATCTCAGGACGTTTCTTTTTGAAGACCTTGTGAAGAGGACCCTTCAGTTTGCAGGATATCCCGTCAAGCACGTCATGAACATAACGGATGTCGGGCACCTCACCGACGATGGTGATGAAGGTGAGGACAAGCTGGAAAAGATGGCGCAGAAGACCAAGAAGACAGTCTGGGATATAGCTGAGTACTACACAAAGGCCTTCTTCAGTGACTTTGACCAGCTGGGGATGTTGCATCCTGACATCACCTGTAAGGCTACCGACCATATCCCTCAGATGATCGCCCTGATCGAGCGATTGGAGAAGAGGGGCCATACCTATATTAGCGGTGGCAATGTATACTTCAGCATCGATTCCATAGATGACTACGGCAAGCTTGCCAAGCTAGACCTGGAGAGCCTGCGTACAGCTGTGCGCGACGATGTGGCTCAGGACAGTAACAAGAAGAACACCAAGGACTTTGTCCTCTGGTTCACCAAGAGCAAGTTTGGCGAGCAGTCGATGATGTGGGACTCCCCTTGGGGAAGAGGTTTTCCCGGTTGGCACATAGAGTGCTCTGCGATGAGCATGCACTACCTTGGCGAACAGTTTGACATCCACTGCGGTGGCATCGATGCCATTCCTGTGCACCATACCAATGAGATAGCCCAGAGTGAGGCTGCCACAGGGAAGATACCTTGGGTACGATACTGGCTGCATGGGGAGTTTCTCCTCGATGAGACAGGCAAGATGAGCAAGAGCAAGGGGGAGTTCCTTACCCTCGAGTTGCTGAAGAAGAAGGGTTATGAGCCGATGGACTACCGGTTCTTCTGTCTTGGCGGACACTATCGCAGCCAGCTGAAATTCTCCTATGCCTCCCTTACCACAGCAAAGACTGCTAGAAAGAATTTGTGTGACCGCATCATCGCTCTCAAGCGGGAGGGAGCAAAAACGATAGAACCGGAGAGTCAGAAGGCCTTGGCCTACAAGGAGGCATTCACCACCCATATTCAGAATGACCTCAACACCCCCCGTTGCCTTGCAGACCTGTGGGGAGTCCTCAAGGATGATGAACTATCAGTGGATGAGAAATACTCCTTGGCCCTTGGATTTGATCAGGTCTTCGGTCTTGGCCTTGCAACCTTGCAAGTTCCAGAGGAAGATGTCATTGATGATCCTACGGCGCTAAAGCTCCTACAGAAGCGAACGGAAGCCAAACAGGCTAAAGACTGGACCCTGGCAGATACGATCAGGGAAGAGTTGGATGCGTTGGGCTACCTTGTCAAAGATACAGCCTCTGGGCCCTCTTTGGAAAAAAAGATGTAACTTGGTTACCAGTGAGTTGTTAAAGTTATGGAAATACAGAGCAACGATGAGCAGGCGTTCAAGCAGGTTTATGAGCAGGTTTTCCCGATATTGATGCGTGTTGTCTATCATGTCACCAATAATCAGGATCTTGCAGAAGAGATTTGCCAAGAGGCTTTCATCAGATTTTTTGACAAGGGTATGGTTTTTCCTTCCCTTAATGATGCCAAGTATTGGCTCATTAGGGTAGCGAAGAATCTGGCTATCAACCAGGTGAAGCGAAAGTCGCGTGAGATGGTGATGGTCGACAAGCTGAAGAAGTATCCTACTTCGCACTCCAACGCTAAGGGGGGTGAGCAGGTCCTCATTGAAAAGGAGACCCGCAAACAGGTACAGGATGCGATAGACCAGCTTCCGGAGAAGTTCCGCCTTGTCATTGTGATGAAGGAGTATACGGATATGGACTACAAGCAGATCGCCCAGGTTTTGCACATTTCCGAAAGTAATGTGAAGGTGAGAGTATACAGGGCACGAAAAATGCTTGAGTCGCTGCTTACCCAGGAGTAGCCTATGTGTGTAGATGACGAATTGTTGAATACCTATCTTGATGGTGAGCTTGATGAGCCATGGAGAACACAGGTTGAGGAACATCTAGGATATTGCAATGCGTGCAGACAGCGCTTGGACCAGCTGAGACAGCTGCAACAGCGTATAGCTTCTGCTGTCCTTCCTGACGAGGACATTAGCCTGAGACAGGAGAGGGTTCTCGCATTTTTTGAAAAAAGCAGGTTTCCCATGAAAGACAAGAAGATGCATATTTTCCGAAAGAAAGTTCAAGTCAGACTTGTTCCTGCCCTGATGACTACCGCCGCTGCGTTTGTTGTGGTGTTCATCGGATCTTTTGTCCTGTTTGGTACAAACGCGAGCCAAGCCCAGGACATCCTCCCTGGCATTGCTACCCCGATGGATAGCGCAAATGTCCGACAGGTTTCTGATACCCAGAATGTCACGCTGAACTCCTTTTCCTTGGAACAGATAGTGCAGCATCTTGATGCCATGGGGTATGCGGTCAAGCTGGAAGTAAAGGCGGTTACGCCTCTAGAATAGTGCTTTGCCTCCTTGTTTCCCCCTACCGAAGGCTCTACATTGACTTGTAGAGCCTTCTCAATTCTGGTACTATACACGCATTATTTTTCTCGCCGTAGGAGGCCCATTGTGAAGGCAGTAGAGTTGCCAAAGGCTTACGATCCCAAGGATTTTGAAGACCGCATCTATGAAGATTGGATGAAGAGTGGGATGTTCAAACCTGTCGAAGGAGATGCTTCTCCCTTTACTGTTGTTATGCCTCCTCCAAATGTTACCGGTATTTTGCATATGGGTCACGCCCTGAACAATTCCCTGCAGGATATCCTTACCCGCTTTTACCGTATGAATGGCAGGCCCACCCTCTGGGTGCCCGGAACCGACCATGCGGGAATAGCCACCCAACATGTGGTGGAGCGCCAGCTTGCAAAAGAAGGTCTCCGTCGTCAGGACATCGGACGCGAGGCGTTTCTTGAACGCACCTGGGAGGTGAAGGAGAAGCATCATGCAACTATCAAGAGCCAGCTGGAGAAGATCGGATGTAGCTGTGACTGGAGCCATGAGCGCTTTACTATGGATGAGGGTTTGAGTAAGGCTGTACGTGAAAGCTTTGTCCTTCTGTATGAACGGGATTTGATCTACAAGGGCGAGTATCTGGTCAACTACTGCCCCAAGTGCGGCACCGCCCTCGCTGATGACGAGGTGGAGCACCAGGAGCTTTCAGGCAATCTCTGGGAGATCCGCTACCCCTATAGCGAAGGGGAGGGTTACATAACAGTCGCTACCACCCGACCTGAGACTATGTTCGGAGACGTTGCTGTTGCGGTTCATCCTGATGATGAGCGCTACAAGGGCCTTGTGGGTAAACTGCTCAACCTCCCTCTGACCGACAGGAAGATTCCTGTCATTGCCGACAGCTTTGTCGACATGAGCTTTGGGACCGGCATGGTCAAGATTACCCCTGCCCACGATCCGAATGACTGGCAGTGTGGCAAGCGTCAGGGCCTTGAGGCGATAAACGTCCTCAACGGCGATGGTACGCTCAACGAGAACTGCCCTGAAAAATACAGGGGCCTCTCTGCAACTGATGCAAGGGCCATTGTGGTCGAAGACCTCAAGGCTCTTGGCGTCCTGGTCAGCGAAAAGGTGCATACCCATGAGGTCGGACACTGCTACCGCTGTCACTCTGTCATCGAACCCTACCTATCGAATCAATGGTTTGTCAGGATGGAGGGGATGGCCAAGAAGGCGCTTGAGGCTTGGAAAAATGACGAGGTGCGGTTTTTCCCCAAGCACTGGGAGAACACCTATGTCCACTGGCTTGAGAACATCCACGACTGGTGCATCAGCCGCCAGCTCTGGTGGGGACACAGGATCCCTGTCTGGGAGTGTACAGAGTGTGGCCAGCTCATCGTAGCAAAAGAGGACCCCACCCACTGTCCCAAATGTAATTCGACAAGCATCGAGCAGGAAACTGATGTCCTGGACACCTGGTTCAGCTCCTGGCTCTGGCCTTTCAGCACCCTTGGCTGGCCAGAGAATACAGCGGACATGCAGACCTACTTCCCCACCAGCACGCTGGTTACCGGGTACGACATCATCTTCTTCTGGGTATCCCGCATGATCATGGCCTCCTTGGAATTCCTCGGTGAAGTTCCCTTCAAGGATATCTACATCACCGGCCTCGTGCGTGACAAGCAGGGACGCAAGATGTCCAAGAGTCTGGGAAACGGCCTCGATCCTCTGGAAGTGGTCGACCGATATGGCGCCGATGCCATGAAGTTCACCCTCAGCTATATGGCGACCCAGGGCCAGGACATCCTCATCGACATGGAGTCCTTCAAGATGGGATCGCGGTTTGCCAACAAGATCTGGAATGCAGCGCGCTTTTTGTTGATGAACCTGGAAGGGGCAACGCTGCTGGATATGGCAGGCATTGAGCTCTCCACCATGGACAAGTGGATCTACAACCAGCTCAACCAGGCTGCCCTGAAGGTCAAGGTTGCCATGGAGAACTACAAGTTCAACGATGGGGCTCAGGCTGTCTACGACTTCTTCTGGAATGATTTCTGTGACTGGTACGTAGAGAGTGCCAAACGTGGGCTCTATGCAGAGGAGCAGGATAAGAAGGATAGGGTAGTCACCCTGTTGCTTGACCTGCTAGCCTCCTCGATGCGCCTGATGCATCCCTTTGTCAGTTTTATCACCGAGGAGATCTATCAGAAGCTTCCCAATGTCAGCGACTCACTCATCACCAGTGCCTATCCTGTCTACCAGGAAGAGAAATCATTCCCAGAGGATGCTCTGCTTGTTTCCAGGATGCAGGAGGCTGTGACGCTTTTGCGCTCCGTTCGCAGTGAACTGGGCATCCCTGTGGACAAGAAGATCCGCTTTGCCATCAAGTGCGACAAGGATTTTGTAGCACGTGATTTCTTTATTGCAGAGAAGGACCTCATAGCCTCCTTTGTCGGAGCCTCGGACCTCATCATCGATACCGATGACACCCTCGATGTCACCGGTGCCTTCCCTGTTGCTGGAACCGGCTATGAGGGCTTTGTCTTTGTCAGGGAGGCAATCGACCTGGATAAGGAGATAGCTCGCCTGCAGAAGGATAGGGAGAAGAACGAACAGAGTCTGGCAGGAGTCATGAAGAAGCTTTCCAATGAGAAGTTCCTCGCCAACGCCAAGGAAGAGGCGATTGAGAAGGAACAGGCCAAGAAAGCTGAGTTTGATGAGAAGATTGCGAAGGGATCCAAGCATATTGAGCTGTTGAAGTCTTTCCTGTAGGAGAAGGACGCAGAAGGGTGGCAACTCCTCCTAGACAAGGAACATTGTTCAGGATACTGCTGGACAATAGAGTAGTACTGATCAGGGCAAAACAGGCGTCTCCATAAGGGAGGCGCCTGTTTTGCCCTGCCTTTGGTTCCTTGAGCCTTGTTTCTCTGCCCTGATGAACCGATCTCCACAAATATCACAATTTTCAATTGTCCTATCCCTGTTCACCCACTGAGATTTCTTTCTGTAACTTCACCAGGGCCTCATTGAACTGTTTTGCAGTCCTAGAGTCCTGAATCCACAGCACCAGATTGACAGTTACATCGATTACCAGGATGGAAACTCCAAGCGATACAGCCATCGACAAGCTGGTGAGCAACCCTACCAGATAGAGGGCGGCAAGTATCACCGCTTCAAGCAAGATGAGATGCAGAGCACTTCTGATGATTGTCTGCCTGATGGTCAACTCCTTCTTGGAGTACTTCACCAGCATGGGAAGTGTTGCGAGCGCTCCGAAAATCACCGGAGAGAAGAAAGCTTCATACCCAAAGGTGGTGTTGGGTGAAAAGGCCATTCCGATGAGAGCCATAGCAACGGTGATACAGCTTACCGAAACAAAAAAACTCATCATGATTCTTCTGGCAAAGAAGGTTTTATTGTCCATGAGCATTTCCTCCTAAAACAACGCGTAGTACTGCAGGGACATACTGCCTTGAGATACAAATCTTCTCACCATCTTGCATATGGGCGGTAAAACGCCCGTTCAGAGCAGGGCTGATGCTTTCAAGCTTCATCAGGTTGATGACAAAGGATTTGGAGCATCGGATAAAATGGTGGTCAGCATAGGCGCTTTCCAGCATGTACAACCGTACCTTCAGCTTGTAATGCCTGCTCTTCGTATATGCGTACACGTGCTCTCCAAAGGCTTCAAAATAGGAGACATCAGCAAGATTGAACTGGTAGATTCTCTCTTCGCAACAACCGCTAAGCATAGTGCCCTTGGTAAGGGCATACGCCCGTATGCTCTCAATCTCTGCAGTTACCTCAACACACTCTATGATAAGACACTCCCTGGCCTTATCCCTGATCTTCCTGATCTGTACATGCATGCTCACTGTTCCTTTGCGATGTCTGGCAGTCCTCTATCCTTAAGGAAGCTGTTGAAAAATTCCAGTACGGTGGCGTTCATCGTTTCAATACAATACCATGGATCTATCGTTCCTACGCCAAGTTTCTTGGCAAGTAACGGTGAAAATAGAGGAAGATCGGTAAAGTTCAGGTGCCCTGCATTTCTCACTACAGTCTCATAGGTTGCAAGACCGTTGAGTGAAGCATGGAAATTACTGTAGGTATCTCCTCCAAGACGTTTTGCATTGGTGTAGTGGTCCTGTGCATACATGTTCAATAAGGGAACCGGATAGGGCCTGTCATTGAGAACGACAGTATGGTTCTCATAGGCAACCTCTTCGCCGAGCATGGTTCCATCGAGTACGATGACCGCATCGATATCGGACCGTTCCCTTCCTATTTGTGCAGATGATGCTCCTCCGAGGGAGTGACCCATAAGTCCTATCTTCTCGGCATTGATTCGGGAAAATGGAGTATCTGCATCATGCTTCTTACACTCGGCAAGGATTGTATCGAGAATATACTGCTCATCGGCAATGCGAAGCTTCATCCACTCTTGGGTGATGGTGAAAATCTCTTCATCATTGCCGATCTGGTCATTGATATCTGATGCCTGTGCCATAAAGCCAGGGTCCACTGTGGTAAGCTTTCCCTCCGTATCCAGGGTAAAGAGCGCATGATGGGTATGCCCTATGCTTGCAACCACATACCCATGGGAGGCAAGTTCCACAAACGTGGAGTAGTTGCTCCCGCTAAAACCAAATGCCCCATGGGAAAACAGGACAAGTGGATAGGTTCTGTGTGTGGTCTGGGGATACCAGAACTCAACTGTCAAGGCTCGATTTTCGCCACTCTGTGCATACGAATCAAGCCGGCTTGTGTCTATCCACGTAACCTTCTTTGTTGCCACTGCATACGATCCCGTTGGTAGTGGCTGTGCATACTGTGGGAATACGATCGCAGGGGCAAGGGCCAGGATAAGGAGTATGCAGTTTCGCACGAAACGAAAGATGGCTTTGCTTCTCCTGTAGGGCATCTCTTTTCTTCCGATGAGGGTGATGATTCCCCCCAGAGCCTGGATACCCAGCAGGGAGACAAGAAACAGATAGCGGAAACTCAGGACATACACCCCTGAAGCAAGCAATACACCAAATAGAGCGAGTGTACCAAGGCTGACCATTGCCCGCTCCTGCCTATGATCATCGCATCTCCATATGGACCAGAGAAGCAAGAACAGTTCCAGGACTATCAAAAGTATCAGCGTAAGAATTCCCATGGAAGACCCTCCAGAATTGATTTCTGATCAAGTATAAAAAATCTGGGGTGCAGGAACTACCATTTTCTGGTGAGATGCATTTCTCAAAGGTAAGATGCATTCGGAGGTATGTGCTTTCTTGTCTGTTACAGGGCTTGGACACAGAAAAAGGCGCCCTCATCATAAGGACGCCCCTCTTTGTACAATACAGAAATTATTCTGCTTTTTCTGCCTGAATTTCTTTTCTGCGTTCTTTGCTAAGCTTAGCGATTTCGGCCAGAGCCTTTCGAGCTCTAGCTGCCGATACTTTTACGCCTTTCTCAGTGAACTTCTGGTTCTCTGCTAGGTAGGTCTCATACTGTGCTACGATTTCCTCGTGAATTGTCATGGACTCCTCCATTGGTCTAGGTTACCTTATTCTAGCATGCTTTCATCTATGTGCAAGGGAAAAACGCTAAACTAACGCCTTAATCGTGGTTTTTTCACGAAATATTGCGTCCTTTCCATGTAAAACCCTTGCCAGAGACCTTTCTGTAGTAACCATGGAGGTACATTACCACTACAAATACGAACGCAATTGGTCCTTGCAAGGCCACCATGAGGGGGAATCCATGGTACAGACCTGTAGCTGTCCAGGAGCCAAAAAGAAGCAGGGTACCCGCTAAAAGGAGAAAGAAAGGAAGAGGGGATAGTGCAGCATTGATCAGTAAGGCTATGAGCATCGCCACTGTTGCAAGGGGGGCTAGGGCACAGGCAAGCAGTACTGTGGCAGCTACCAGTACGAGGGGAACCATGTAGGCCTTGATGTTTATCACTCCTGTGATGCTTCTTTCGAGCCCTTCAAAGCCTCCTTTGAAGGAGGAGAACATCTTGCATGACAGGGCATCTTTCATGTCTGCAAAGATATATTTGTGGCCTGTCCTTGTACAGGCCCTTGCGAGCATCACATCATCACAGATGACATCCGATAGTGTGGTGAAACCATCGATATCATCCAAGACAGTTCGCTTGACCAAAAGATACTGTCCGATGGCCATGGCGAAAGGTGTCCATTGGACCTTTTGCTGGAGGCGAAGCGGCATGTACAGCACTGTGTTGAAAAGCATGGCACTTACCAGAGTCTGCACCCACAGGCCCTTCCCAACCTGTTTGGGATAGCCGCTGAGCATGGATGCCCGTTCCTTGATGATGATGCCGAGCCCATACTCTATGCTGCTGGGGTTATGGATAGTGTCTGCATCAGTGAAGAGGATATACTCACCTTTGCTCTCTTCATACAGCTGCTGCATTGCAAAGAGCTTACCTCGCCATCCCCTCTTCAGTGGCTTGCCCTTGATGATTCGTACCCGGCTATCGCTGTCCTGCAGTTTCCTTGCTTCTTCTGCTGTCTTGTCTGTGGAGTTGTCATCAAGTATCAGTATCTCAATATTCTCATATGTCTGGTTGACGAGGGAGGAGACACAGGCTTCTATGAAATGCTCTTCGTTGCGTGCAGGGATCGCAATGGAGACAAGGGGCTTCTCAGCCGCTGGGCCATGGCTCTTCAGCTTCTCCATCACATTCCGGTTGGAAAAGGAGAGAAGGGTAGCCCACAGGCCAACAACGAGGACAAGAGAGGCATACAATACTATCACAGCATTTTCTCCACTTGAGCGATATACTCATCCAGCACGGCATCATAGGGGTAGATTGCCTTGGCGGCAGCGAGATATCCCTTTGCGTTCTGATAGTCCTTCAGCTTAAAGCATGCGATACCGATACCGCTATAGAGCGATGAGCGGTCCCAAGGTGAAAGTAGTGCATCTGCATCCTTGAGGATGGCAAGAAACATGTTCAAGGCACCTTTGACGTCACCTCCAGCAAAAGAGGGGGCATAGAGCATGCTGTTCGCCTTCAACAAGAGAGAGGAGACCTCCAGGGGAAACTCCTTGAAGGCCTTGTGTATCTTCCTGGAGCTGCTCATCCCCTTGCCAAGGCTCCTGGGATTCTGCAGATACCAGATACCGTCGATTTCAGAACCAAGGATCAGAGTATGAAAAGGCAGCTCCTTTTCCAAAAGGCTCAGTTTTTCTTCAGCTTCCCTAAGCAATGTTTCTCCCCTTTCCTTACTCTTTGTATCCGTTTCCACATAGAGGCGTGCTAATGTGGTGTCAACTCGAATCTTTGTGATGGTCGCTTCAGGTTCACTTTCGTCTTGTGCATAGATGCGAAGACGAAGGGACTCTGCCTCTACAGCAGACCCTTCGACTTTGACAGCTGTCATAAACTCCATAAAAAGGGGGTTTCTCTCCAAAAAAGAGAAAGCGTCCGAAAGAGAGGCTCCTATTGCCCCTTGCAGGGCCACAAGACTAACAATACCTAGAATACAAGCAATGCGCCTAACCATAGCCTTCATTTAAGCATAGAAAGTCGGCGAATGATATACCCTTTTGACAAAGGTTTGTCAGTAGCCAGATATTGAATTTTCCCATGGTCAGCTTGACTGACCTGCTCGAACTGTTCATCCAACAGAGTAAACCCTGAATCCTCAAGGAAGAGGATATCAGAGCCTATATACTGGAGAGTCTGTCCCTCCCTGATCTGGTTACGCAGTTCAAGGGCATACACTCCCTCTTTGACCTGCTCGCCTATAAAGCCACAGAAGAGGTATTGCTGGTGATACCCCTCGTCCGTACTCTTGTCTATGGAGGTGCCCTTTGCCGGATCTATCGGACCACTGCCAAAGAAGAAGCCTGTTGAGTATTCGCGGTGGCTGATATTCATCAGGTCATCGCGATACGCCTTCCAACTCGTATCGTTGGTGTGGGCAGCATCGATTGCCTTTCGGTAGGCACGCGTCACCACAGCCACATAGTAGCTGCTTTTCATCCTTCCCTCGATCTTCAGCGAGTCGATACCAGCATCGATGAGCTCCTGGACATGGTCTATCATGCACAGGTCCTTGGAGGATAGGATGGTGGTGTACCCATCCTCTTCTGCGATGGGGTAGTAGACTCCTTCGCGCTGCTGCTCTTCCAGAACAAGGTCTCCACTGGCGAGCTTGTCCTTCAGTCGGTAGTTCCATCTGCAGGTATGCGCACAATCACCCTGGTTGGCACTACGGCCACTCAGATGGGCAGAGAGCAGGCACCGTCCTGAGTAGGCCATGCACATGGCGCCATGGACAAAGGTCTCCAGCTGAAGGGTGGGCACTGCCTTCTTGATCTTCCTGATGTCCGCAAGTGAGGCCTCCCTTCCCAGGATGACCCGGGAGAATCCCATCTGTTGGTACATGGCCGCACTGCTGCTGTTTATGCAACTGGCCTGCGTGGAGAGATGGAGTTCAACCCTGTCTCCAAAGGCCTCCTTGAGGATTGGGACCAACCCTATGTCGGTGATGATGAAGGCATCGAAGGGCCAGGCTTTGATAGACTCTATCTGTTCCTTCAGCTGCTTCAGCTCACTCTCACCAAAGAGGATGTTCATGGTACAGTAGATTTTCTTACCGGTTTGCTGTTTCAAAAGCTGAACTTCAGCAAGATCGCTCTCGCTGAAGTTCTGTGCATTGGCACGAAGGGAAAAATCCGTGAAGCCCAAATAGGCGGCATCGGCTCCATAGGCGAGTGCCACCCTAAGCTTCTCCATATTGCCTGCAGGACTCAATAACTCAACGCTCACGCAAAGCCTCCCTGACCGCCTCTGCAACAGCCGTCGAGATTGCCACCACTTCGGTGGTATCCCTTGGAGGAGTCTTGGGGACGATCGGAGGCATGGCCTTTCGCTTCTCGTCATCGGGGAATGCATGGGCCAGGACCTCCTCCATGGTGGAGACCAGGTGGAACTCTATGCCCTTGGTCACCGTCTCATCGAGCTTGTCCAGGTCACGCTTGTTGAATTGGGGAATGAGGATCGTATCGATCTTATTCCTTCTTGCAGCCAGCACCTTCTCCTTCAAGCCTCCGATGGGCATGACCTTGCCCTTGAGGGTTGTCTCTCCGGTCATCGCCAAATTCTTGCGTATCGTCTGCCCTGTAACCAGGGAGAAGAGCGCTACAGTCATGGTGATACCAGCGGAGGGACCATCCTTGGGTGTCGCCCCTTCAGGGACGTGCACATGGATTGCATTGTTCTCGAACCAGCTCATGTCTATCTTATGGTCGATGGCATTGGCCTTCAGCCAGGTGTAGGCGATGTTCGCAGACTCCTGCATCACATCCCCCAGCTGACCGGTGAGCTTGATCTCTCCCTTTCCAGGGGTGTTCTGGGCCTCGATGATAAGCGTATCGCCTCCCATGCTGGTCCAGGCAAGTCCAATGGCCATACCCGGCTTGTCCGCTACGCGAATCTCATCTTCGACGAAGACAGGTTGGCCGAGGAACTCAATGAGTCTCTGCTCATCAATCTTGACAGGCAAGGCAGTCTCAGGATGCTCCTCCAGAAGCAGGGCAACCTTGCGGTTGATCTTGTGCAGGGACTTCTCGAAGTTACGGACACCAGCCTCCCTTGCATACTCCTCTGCTATCTTGAGTAGAATTGTAGGGGTATAGCGGATCTCCTTCTTTGCAAGTCCATGCTTCTCCAGGGATTTGGGCACAAGGTATTTCTTGCCGATGGCGAGTTTCTCCTCACTGGTGTAGCCTGAGAGGGTGATGATCTCCATACGGTCCAGCAGAGGCCGAGGAATAGTTTCCAGGGTATTTGCCGTACAGATGAAGAGAATCTGGGAGGCATCGAAGGGGATGTCCAGGTAGGTGTCCCTGAATGTGGAGTTCTGCTCGGGGTCCAGGACCTCAAGCAGGGCACTGGCAGGGTCTCCCTGGTAGGATACTCCCATCTTGTCAATCTCATCGATGAGGAAAACAGGGTTCTTTGCCTTGGTGATTCTCAGGCCTTGGATAATCTTACCGGGCATTGCCCCGATATAGGTCCTTCTGTGGCCCTTGATCTCACTCTCATCATTCATACCCCCGACTGAGAAGCGGAAGTACTGCTTCTTCAGGGCGCGGGCGATGGAGATTCCGACACTGGTCTTACCGACTCCAGGAGGGCCGACAAGACAGATGATCGAGCCTTTGGTATCCTTCTTCTTTCTTCGCACAGCAAGGAACTCAAGGATCCTATCCTTGACATCCTTGAGTCCGTAGTGATCTTTCTCGAGAATCTTACGGGCACTCTCTATGCTGAAGCTCTCTGCCTTGGGATCTTTCCAGGGGAGGTCGCTGATGATCTCAAGATAGGTCCGTGTGATGGTGTACTCAGGACTGCTTGGGTCAATAGCCTCAAGACGTGACATCTCCCGCTCCACTGTCTCCTTGGCTTCGGCCGTTAGGGGCAGGTCCTTGAATTTCTTCTTCAGGCGGTTGATGAGCTCAACCTTAGGGTTGGTCGTCAGACCGAGTTCCTGCTGGATGGACTTGAGTTCCTCCCGCAAGAAGTAGTCGCGCTGGTTCTTCTCAAGCTTCTGATTGACCCTAGCCTGGATCTTGGCCTGGACCTGGGCAATGTTCTGCTCGTTCTTGATGAACACCAGCACCTTTTCGATACGCTTGCGTACAACAAGGGTCTCAAGGATTCCCTGTTGTTCTTTTCGGTCAACGTTGAGGATGCTTGCAATAAAATCAGCAAGCTTTCCCGGATGGTCGATATTGACCATGTTCAGGCGCATCTCTTCACTGAAGAGCTGGTTGTTCTTTGTAAGGGTCTTCATCTCGGTAAGCAAAAGCCTGGTCCAAGCGCGCAACTCCTCCGGCTCATCCTCGATATCCTCGAGGTAGGAGACCTCGGCCACCAAATAGGGGCCACTGGGGTAATATTGCTTGGTCTCAAAACGCTTGAGCGTAGAGATGAAGATGCTGATCCCCCCGTCGGGGAGCTTTATTTTCTTGACAATCTTTGCAACGGTTCCAACAGTGTATAGGTTATCCTTCGAGTACTCTTCCTGGTCCAGGTCTTCCTTGACCAGCAAGAGCCCGAGGAATCCCCCATGCTTGATGGCCTGGTTGACGATTTCGACATCTTGGTTGTCAGTTATCATCAGAGGAGTGAACAATCCAGGGAAGACGGGATTTCCCGTCACTGGAAGGATAAACAGATTATTGGGAAGCAGTTGCTCAATTGGCATCAGTTCGTTGTCAGACATAGAGCCTCCATATATACAAATACTTGGGACAGGATTTCTCACTGTCCCATCTATAAGGTAATCAAACTTAGCAAAGAAGGAAAGTGACTAATCCTTTTTGGAAAGCCATTTCACCCCCAAATAACAGAGTGGGGTATCGATCAGGGCAAAAACCACTTTGAATATCCAGTAGGGGATGATCAGGGCGAACACATAGGAGACGGTAAATTTTGGTGTCAGCTGATAAAAGGCTATGAACATGAAGATTACCGTATCGACAAATTGGCTTGTCATGGTACTGATATTGTTGCGCAACCAGAGATTCCTGTCCCTGCTTATCCTCTTGAACAGCATGAAGATTCGTATGTCAATATTTTGGCTGACGGCAAAGCTTGCCAAGGAGGCAAGGCTCATTCTCATGCTCATGCCGAAGACCTGCTGGTACTGGCTTTGCAAATCCCATGAGGGATGGGGAGGTATCTTCACACTGATGCCGGTCATGACGAACAACAGGGCCAACATGAAGATGGACATCCTGACAAAGAGGGCGGCGTCCTTGTGCCCTTTCACCTCGCCTATGATGTCTGTGACCAAAAAGAGGACCGGCATAAAGAAGATGCCTACAGATACCCTCACGCCGAAGAGCGTGATGATCTTTGAACCTATGGTGTTCACCAGGACCATGCTGGTTATGTACAGGGCAAATAGGAACATCTCTTTTCTATCCAAATGGGCTGTTTCTTGCATTGTCACCTCGTTGGAGCGGAGTTTAGCAGAAAGAGATGAGGTGGGTCAAACGTTGGGAATAAACTTTATCAAAGAGGGACATTTAGCAGAAGAACCAGGAGTTATTCTGTTGCAATTTGTTGCATTTATGCTATTATGCAAGGATAGTAATGAGATTTTTTGTACAAGGAAGGAACCCTACATGGATAGTAAGCTGATAGTCATCGCCATAGGCGGAAACTCACTCATTGAAGATGCAAAACACGTTACAGTATCGGCCCAGTACGAGGCTGCCCGAAAGACAGCAGCCCATATTGTGAAGCTCGTAGAGGCAGGTCACAGGGTGGTCATAGCCCATGGCAACGGACCGCAGGTCGGGTTTGTACTGCTGCGTGCAGAGTTTTCCCGCTCAATTCTCCATACAGTCCCTCTGGACAGCTGTGTTGCTGACACCCAGGGTGCCATCGGGTATCAGCTGCAAATGGCCTTGAACAACGAGTTCAACAAGGTAGGTCTCAAGCCAAATGTGGCGACCATCGTCACCCAGGTCGAGGTCTCTGACAGCGACCCCTCCTTCCAGAACCCAACAAAGCCCATTGGTTCCTTCATGACGAGCGAAGATGCCAAGAGACGTGAAGAGCATGATGGTTGGGTCTGTGTCGAGGATGCAGGGCGTGGTTATCGCCGTGTGGTTGCAAGTCCCAAGCCACAGGCGATTGTCGAGATCGATACTATCAGGAGCCTGTTGAAGGATAGGGTCATTGTCATAGCAGCCGGTGGTGGTGGCATCCCCGTAGTGCGTGATGAAGAGGGAAACCTCAGCGGTAGGGAAGCTGTCATCGACAAGGACCTTGCAGCTGCCCTGATGGCCAAGGAGCTCAAGGCTGACCTGTTCGTTATCTCCACAGCAGTGGAGAAAGTATGCCTCAACTATGGCAAGCCAAACCAGCAGACCCTCGATACCATCACTGTAGAGGAAGCGGAAAAGTACATGGCAGAAGGTCATTTTGCCCCTGGAAGCATGCTTCCCAAGGTACAGGCAATTGTCGATTTTGTGAGGAGTACGGGCAATACAGGGCTCATCACCGACCCTGCCCATGTCTATGGCGCTCTGTATGAAGGAAAGGGAACCAAGATTGTCCTCAAGAAATAGGGGCAAACCCATGTTTCCTAATCGCCGCAGTGCTGTCATCAGCATTGCGGTTGTGTTGTTCCTGCTGGCCTTTGCAATTTTTGCAATCGACCAGAACAACGTCTCCCGCTTGAAGGGATACAAGCAACAAGCAATGGGTTTCCTTGACCAGGGCATGGATGCGATGGATGAGCGCTTCACGTATGCAAGAGCCCTGGTGGAACTTCTGGATGACAAGGGTTTGGCAGAGCCCATCACCGTTGTGTTGGATTCCTATACAAGGGATCTTCCCCCCGGTGAATTGAGTGAACTCTATGGCGCCCTTGATAAGGAACTTGCCCTGCTACAGAAGAGGGTCTTCACCCACAGCCAGTATCCGCTGTATGCCTCGTACTTCGAGAAGATCTATGAGGCGGAGCAGGAGATGGCACAACATCTCAACGACTATAATGACAAGGCTCATTTCTATAATGTCCAGAGAGGGGGCTTTCTAGCAACCATTGCCGCCAAGCGCCTGGATATGCAGGCCCTAGAGCTCTTTTCGGTTGCCACTGCCATAAAAGGTCGCCCCTGACAGAGCGAGAGGCAACAGCAGCAGGATAACCTTCAGGTTGTCCTGGACCAACACATTTGGAGCCAGACCCTTTGCCACTACCAGCAGAATTGCCAAGGCAAACATGGCCTGGAAGGTTCTTTGAGCAAGCCTTCCCTCCTTTTTGGAAAAGCTAGAGCGGAAGGCTGAGACCATCCCTATGAAGAGAAGGGGATTGACCAGGATACTGTTCTCGTTGAACCATGTCATGTCCATGTCAGAGAAGGTCATCATGAACAGCAGGATGCTTCCCAGGACCCCGAGGCCGAGCAACAAAAGTGCATACAACAATGATGTTGTCCTATAAAATCTTTTACCCAGCATCCACAGGATGAGGGCCAATACACTCCCAAAGAGGGCATAGAAACCGTCATGGTTCACGTTCTTAGAGTGGGCCCTGAAGCGTACATTGCTTGAGCTGGTATCCTGGAGTACCTCGGTGTTTTTCACGAGGGACGGGCGGTAGTCAACCACCGCCTGATGCAGGCTTTCTGGAAGGAACATCTCCTCATAGCGGTTCAGGGGCTTGTCTATTGTCTTTCCCTGGAGGAAATCAAGGACCCAGAATACCAGCGGGGAGTGGCTCATGTACCGTTGGACGAATTGGCGGTAGCTGGATGAGGTGTTTTGTGCTTCAGCCCATTGCCTGAATTCCCCATTGGTTGCTGCATTGAGGATGTCCCGGATCCTGGTCGCACAGTTGTCGTAGTAGAAATGATAGAGGTAGGTGCTGTTCTCCTCTTTAGCATTGTTCTGCAGGAACTGAATGGCGGCAAGTTTCGCTTCGGGCGTCAGATCCAGCTCGATGAGCTTCACATCGCGCTTTTCTTCCAAGGCCTCTTCAATTCTCCAGTCAGCCCCACTTTCCCAGACAGAGTAATACATGCGGCCTCTTGCGAAGTTCAGGTAGAAATTCTTCTGCTCCGGGTCGAATACCCCGTAGTCATACATGACCTCTCCCCCAGAGGGCTGGCTAATGATGAGGGCACTGTGCCCGAACCATGCATAGAGGGGGTCCCCGCTTCCCACAGTCAGTAGCGAGAGGGACGCACGGTTTACCCACTCGAGCTGGTTGGGGGCGAGAGCCTTGGTAAAGTCAACTTTTCCAAGCTCCTGTTCGCTGTCGAACGGTTGCTCCTGCACCCGCCTTTCTCCCACGCTGAAGGAGAAAAGGGCAGGGAGGGTCATGGTGGCTAGAAGAAGGCAGAGCACTAGACGTTTCATGGCGGAAATCATATCACAACAAAGCCGATCTTCCAACCAGTTGATTTTTTACCCCCACTGTTCTACTCTTGATTTTGGAGGGGTCATGGAACGTAACGTATCGTCCTTGGCAATTGTACTGCATAGCATACGGTACGGACAGATGAACCGCAGGCTCCGTCTGTTGACCCTCGATTTTGGCCTCATTGATGTGGTCAGTTATGGTGCAAGGAAGTCTCTGAAGGCTGTGAAGGGGGATGTATTCTCCGACGGACAGTTCTTTCTGTACTATAATCCTGTAAAGAGAGACTATACCCTCAAGGATGTCCAGCTCATCACCACCCATGATGAGATTCGCACCGATTTGGGTGCAAACTATGCCGCCTTGTTTTTTTGTGAGCTGATCCTTAACACCAATGGTGGTGATAGTGCCTCCCAGTACGGACTGCTGAGCAAGGCCCTCGATATGCTCTGTTCCCACCAGGAGCTTACAGCGCGGATTCTTATCCAGTTCGTCTTGCGACTTTTGGATATATGTGGCTTGCAGGCAGACTTCACCAGGTGTCCCATCTGTGAAAGGGCCTATGCCAACGAGGAGATCATCCGGTTCAATTCTCAGATGGGAAGTCCCTGTTGTGAGGCTTGTGCCACCTTGGACACCGCCTTGGTCCTCGGACCGGGAGCCCGAAGGTATCTGAACTTCACCAAGGGTCTCGACTTTCATGCTGCTGTTGCTGTTGAGCTCAGCGATCGTGCAACACTCCGTTTGAAGGCGTACATGTTACGCTATGCCTCGCTGATAAGCGGCAAGGAGTTGAAGACCCTTTCAGGGGGGATGTTGCAGACCCTGTTTTGATTGAGAATATTAATTGTAAGGTTGTTATATACATATGGAATGGAAAAAGAAGAAAGTAGCGTCCCAGGACGTGAAGCATCTGCATGAGCAGTATGGGTTGGATCCCCTGTGTTCCTCTATCATGGTCAGGCGTGGCTTGACCTCACCTGACCAGGTCAAGTTTCTTCTGGAGAATGAACTTACCTACCTACATAACCCGTTCCTGTTTGATGATATGGAAGAGGTTGTAGACCGCATCAATGGTGCTGTCAGCGAAGGGGAGAAGGTACGCGTCTTCGGCGATCGTGATGTCGATGGCATCACCAGTACAGCCCTTCTGGTGCAGGAGCTGCAACGGTTGGGCATCGATGTCTCCTACAGGGTCCCTGAGGGTGATGAGCCGTATGGCCTGACAATGGAGGGGGTCGATATCGCATATGAGGATGATGTGACGCTCATCATCACCGTCGACTGCGGCATCTCCAACAACAGTGAGATTGCCCATGCCCGGACACTGGGTATGGATACCATCATACTCGACCACCACCTCGCCGGGGATGAGCTTCCCCCTGCCTTGGCAATCATAGATCCCAAGGTCACCGGTTGTGGCTACCCGTTTGAGCATCTTGCAGGATGTGGGGTTGTAGCCAAGGTTATCTGGGCGTTGCGCTTTAGTCAGACGGGCTTCTACCACGAGGAGTGTATCTTGCTTCATGCGCAGCCAGGGCATGACACGGTCATCATCCAGGCTATGAGGGTTGAGAACCTTGTAGTGACAGATCGCGTCATTGAAGAGATAAATCCCGGACTTCTCTCTCCCTCCCAGAGCACGGTCCTCAAGTTCCTCACAGCAGGTGTTCCCATCCTTGTCCTGGATGCCTCTTCCGAGCTGGCGCAGCTGCGTCAGGCATTCGGTAAGAGTGTGGAGATACACCTGGTCGATATGCGAACCGAAATGGAGAGCGTCATGCCCATCATCAAGGGAAAGAGTCTCTTTGCCCTTTCGAACATCAGCCGGGCATTGAAGTACAGTGTGCATGGCCGAGACGAACTGCAGGTCCTCTTTTCCCTATTCAGCGCATACTCCATAAAGAAACACCCCTTGCTGGACAGTGGCTACGATGCAATCCTCGACCTTGTTGCCATCGGAACCATTGCCGATTTGATGCCTATGGAGGATGAGAACCGTCTGTTGGTAAAGCGTGGACTGAAGGTACTCGCCACAGGCAAGCGGGAAGCTCTGCTTCCTCTCTTCACCATGCAAAACCTTGTGGGGAAGGTTCTTTCCACCAGTGATATCTCCTGGCAGATATCACCGGTCATAAACGCATCGGGGAGGATGGGCAGACCCTCCTTGGCCGTGGACATGCTCTTGGCCCCCGACCTCAGTGAGGCTGAGAGCCTTGCTGGCGAGTTGCTCTCCCTGAACAAGGAACGGCAGAGGATGGGTGAGGATGCCTGGGAACGCTTGGCTCCCCAGGCAAAGGAGAGCTTTGAGCAGACAGGCTCAAAGCTGGTGATGGTGGAGGATTCCTCGCTGAGCAGAGGCATAACCGGGGTGATGGCCAGTCGCCTGATGAAACAGTTCAATGCCCCCGCCATGGTCCTGGCTACCATTGGAGGGACACGTGTCTCTGCCTCTATGCGCAGTCCTGTGGAGTTCAATGTCCGGGAGTTCCTTTCTGCATTTGAGGACCTCTTCCTTGATTTCGGCGGTCATGCCTGTGCTGCAGGGTTTTCCATGGATGTGGAGAATCTTCCTGTATTCAAGAAGCGTGTGATGGAAGAGATAGACCATATGGACTGCCTGCAGGAAAACGATGATTCGATCCTGATAGACTGCACCCTCCCTGTTGCCTATATGACCCCTGATATCATCAAGGTGGTGGAGTTCTTTGAGCCTTTCGGCGAAAAGAACCCTCCCCTGGTCCTGATGATGGAAGGAGCCCGAATTGAGGACTTCCAGTATCTGAACAACCATAAGGGAGGTCCCAGGCACCTGAAGTTGACCCTCTCCTTTGGAGAGTACAAGTGGCCAGCCCTCTATTGGAGTGCAGCAGACCGGGTAGGACGTGATTTTGACAAGGGCTCGATCGTGGATGTGGTGTTCCGCCTTGGAAGGAATTACTACCGTAGCCAGGCTTCCCTGCAGATCACCATCCTTGACCTCAAGACAGAGGCAGACAAGGAAGCGGAGCTGAAGAAAGAGGGCAAGAGATAATAACAATGTATTTGTAAGAATATAAATATCCCTTACTATCAGAGAACCAAGCAGTTTCTCTGATAGTAGGGGTTTTCTCGTGTAAGGAAGAGTACGGGTCTTCTATGGTTCCGGCAACTCTTCCATATGGTATGGGTTTTTACATAAAAGCTTGAGAATCCTTTTCCAAGCCTATATAGTGGAGTCGAGAGGTTTGTATGCATATTGATAGCATTGAAGTGAAGAACTTTCGGGGATTCGAATCCCTTCATGTAGATATACCCAAAGGGCCCTTAACGGTTTTTGCTGGTGATAACGGATCAGGAAAAACTTCCCTTATTGATGCACTTGCTCTGGGTCTAGGAGGGTTCCTCTCAGGGATTCCTGATGTACCTACCAATTCTATCGCTAAAACAGACATCAGAATGAAAACCATTCTTGTTGGAAGTGTTATTGACCGACAGGCACAAGTTCCTGTTGAGATAACCTGCACAGGGTCAATTGATTCGGGCAATACTATTACTTGGAAAAGAACCCTAAACTCCTTGAATGGGAGGACGACGATCAAAGATGCAAAAGCAATTATTGCAAAGGCAGCAAGTTTGGCTGGTGCTGTCCAGAAAGGGCGTACAGATGTTGTCTTGCCATTGGTCTCTTATTATGGGACAGGGCGCTTATGGGCACAAAAAAAAGAAAAATCCACCGATATCAAGAATTCCAGATTCTCTGGGTATCAAGATTGTCTCGATGTCAAGGCCAACGATAAGCTATTGGTTGCGTGGCTAAGGAAAATGACTTTGATTCAGCTTCAACAAGAGAAAAAACTCCCAGAACTCAAAGCGGTGTTACAAGCAATCACTTCTTGCATGGCTTCTTCTCTGGATGTTGAGCCTGCAACTGTTAGCAGTTATTTTGATATGAAGACAGATGAGCTTAGTATCGGATATGTCACTAACACAGGCGAAGGCCATAATCATCCTCTTCATGAACTAAGCGAAGGATATAAGAATACTATCTCTTTGGTAGCCGACATAGCGTATCGCATGGCAACATTGAACCCTCAGTTACTTGATCTGGTTTTGACAACACCCGGGGTGGTCCTTATTGATGAGGTCGACCAACACTTGCATCCTACTTGGCAACAGAAAATCTTAGAAGATCTTATGACGGTGTTCCCAAACATACAATTCATTGTGAGTACACACTCTCCTTTCGTCATTAGCACTGCTCCTGAGGGAAGTGTAGTAACCATCACGAATAACAAAACCTTCATAGCTGAAGATATGTATGGTAGCGACGTGAACACCACAACCCTAGCTGTCATGAATGCTTCTCCCAGAAAGCCAAAGATCCAAAACCTTTTTAATCTATTCAATACTTACCTTGATGAAGAATCTTATAAAGAAGCTAGAAAGATACTGGACTCATTGCAAAAGAACCTTTCTGATAACGACCCTGAACTCATTGCCTCTACTCTAGCTTTGAAGATGGAAGAAGGCGAATACTGATGTTACTGATCAAGAAAGGCCTTGTTCCTGAGAAGTTACTAGCGGCGAAAAAAGAGGGGTGCATACGCTACGATAATCTTCCTTCTGGTGTTAAGCAGGCGATTAGGACACATTTGTGCAAAGAACAGCATGGTCTTTGTGCCTATTGCATGGCTAGGGTTACCGATACAAGGGATTTTCCCATCGAGCATATTATTCCCCGTTCAACACCACTTACTGGGGATGGTCTGTCTCTCGATTGGAAGAATATGGTGCTGTCCTGCGATGGAGGGAGTGGTAATAATCAATCGTGCGATGCAATCAAAAGCAACAAGCCTTTAGCAAACCTTTCCCCATTGGACGATGCTTGCATGAAAAGGATTTTCTATTATCCGTCAGGAAGAATTACATCTGAAAATGATCAGTACAAGCATGATTTGGAAGAAGTTCTTAACCTTAATAATACACTGTTAGTGTATAAACGTAAACAGATCATAACCCTGCTTAATCGAAGGGAAAGTAAAAGATCAGGGAATATACAAGCATGGAAACGCCACCTAGTACAACAGCTTGAAAACGTACAAAGACCTGATGGCAATGGGGAACTTCCTCCGTTTGTCGGAGTCTCTATCTGGTATTTGAGAACCAAGTATGAAAAACTCAGTCGGTGATTATCTCTGCTTCTAGAGGCCCCAGCAAAAACTTCCACCCTAGGCGGAATTACTGTGGTAGCTAGGTTACCTTGCAGATCACCATCCTTGACCTCAAGACAGAGGCAGACAAGGAAGCGGAGCTGAAGAAATAAAACAGAAAAGATCATGAGAAATAAAAATAATATATCTCTCTTCTCAAGAGAGTTTTATCCAGATGTCTTGACAGGCGAGCTATGTTTGAGGCATTCTGTTGTAGCAGTTCAGACCCAGTAATCGGGAGAGGGGGTGAGTAGTAATATATGGCATATGTAAAAGTTGATGACAATGAACCTTTGGAAAAGTCAATCAAGCGTTTTAAACGCATGGTGGAAAAAGAAGGAATCATCCGTGAATGGAAAAAACGGGAGTACTTTGAGAAGCCCTCCACCATCCTTAACCGGAAAAAGAAAGCTGCAGCACGCAAGCAGATGAAAAAGGTGAGGAAATTGCACGTTTCCAAGAGTTACTAAGTATATAGCCGCCGGTTCGCCGGCGGTTTCTCATGTACTGTACAGTTCCATTATTTCTGACTATCCAGCAACATAGATAGAAGTTTTTGCTCAATACGTAAAAAATAACAAAATAAAATTAGACAAACCCCCTTTTTTTAGTGTACAATCCTATTGAAGATTATCAACATAGGCGTATGCCTGTGAAGAAATGCAAAGAGAGGGAAGATTACCATGCTTATACTTATTTCCGATGCCTTCGATGACACCCTTGGCCCACGCTTGGAGGCGTTTGGTGAAGTAACGACGGACAAGAGCCGTCTCAATGAAGCACATATTGTGCTGGTTCGCAGCAAGACCAAATGTACCAAGGAGTATATTGACGGGGCTCCAAATCTCAAGTTGATCATTCGTGGTGGTGTTGGTATCGACAACATCGACAAACCCTATGCTGAGAGTAAGGGCATTATTGTACGCAATACACCCAAGTCCTCCTCCATTGCTGTTGCCGAACTTGCCTTTACCCTTATGATAAGCACCCCTTGTCATCTACCTGCCTACAATGAAGGCATGAAACATGGCCAGTGGCTCAAGAATACCAAGCGTAATGAGCTGTATGGTAAGACTCTCTGTCTCTTTGGTATTGGAAACATCGCCACTCGCGTTGCAGTCCTTGCCAAGGCTTTTGGAATGGATGTTGTCGCCTATGACAAGTATGTCTCCTCTTCTCCCCATGCAGAGATGAAGCAGACCCCTGAGGCTGCTGTTGAAAATGCCGACTACATCTCCCTTCACCTGCCCCTTACCGATGAGACCCGTGGTATGATAAACAAGGATCTTATCGCCCATTGCAAGAAGAAACCGGTCATCATCAATACCGGACGCGCATTGTGTGTCGACGCCGATGATATGGTCGCCGCCCTCAAGGATGGAACGGTCGCTTGGTATGCCACCGATGTCTATCCTACCGATCCTCCTGCTGAAGATTATCCGATTCTCAAGGCTGAAAATGTCACCCTTACCCCTCATGTCGGGGCAAATAGCGAAGAGAACCTGGTTCGTATCGGAGAAGAGGCATTTGATATTATCAGTGAGTTGATCAAAGGAGGAAAACTATAATGGAACGTAAGAAAAACTTTTTTGCCGGTCCCTCGGTACTTCCCATAGAGGTGCTCGAGCAGTTGACAGCGCAGATGATGGAGTATGACAACCAAGGCCTGTCCATGGTTGAGGCAAGCCATCGGGGTGGTGTGTTTGAGGATATGTATGATGAGTGTCTCGCCCTATTCAGGGAACTGCTCAAGGTTCCTGAGGACTATGACCTCTATTTCCTCGGAGGTGGGGCTACATTGCAGTTCTCCATGATCCCCATGAACTTCTTGCGTCCCAATACTGTTGCCGATTACATCAAGAGCGGCACCTGGGCCAACAAGGCTGCTGAAGATGCCGAGAAGCTGGGGAAGGTCAACTATTATTATGATGGCACCGACACACAGTTCTCCTCCCTGCCAAAGGCATCGGAAGTGAAGGCCAGCAAGAATAGCAGTTACCTCTATCTCTGTTCCAATGAGACAATCGGTGGTATTGAATGGCAGGATTTTCCCGATACCGGAGACGTTCCCCTTATCGGTGACATGTCCAGTGACATCCTCTCCCGTCCGGTGCCGGTAGAGAAGTTCTCCATGATATACGGTGGTGTGCAGAAGAACCTGGGCCCAGCGGGTGCTACCTTCATCATCATGAAGAAATCCCTCCTGGAAAAACAGAATCCCAATCTCACTGCTTATCTTGATTACAAGCTGCACAGTAAGAACAAGGGTCTGCTGAACACCCCCCCTGTATTCTCCATCTGGGGTGTGAAGCTTGTCCTTGACTGGATCAAGAAGAACGGTGGTGCAGAAGGTATGCAAAAGCGCGCTGCTGAGAAGAGTTCGATCATCTATGATGTCATTGATGGTTCTTCCTTCTTCCGCAGCCCTGTCGATCCCTCTTTCCGTTCGAGGATGAATATCGTCTTCCGTCTTCCCAGTGAAGACCTTGAGAAACAGTTCATCTCCGAAGCTACCAAGGAAGGTATGCTTGGTCTGAAGGGCCATCGTTCTGTCGGTGGGCTACGCTCCAGCATCTACAACGCCCTTCCCAAGGAAGATGTGCTCTACCTTGCCCAATTCATGAAAGAATTTGAGAGGAAGAATGGTTAAGCAATGATGAAGTTAAAGATGGACGAGACGAACAAGGCTATTGTCAAGCAACTGCATGATGGGCGTAAGCCCTTCAGTGCAATAGCAGAAGAACTGAGCATTACAGAGAATACCGTACGCGCTAGGGTAAACAAACTCATTGATGAGGGGGTTCTTGAAATCTCCGGCTTGGTGAACCCTGAAACAATTCCTGGCTTGCAGGTGGTGATGATGGGAGTCAAGCTCAAGACGCTGGACCTTGAGAAGAAGGCCCGGGAGTTTGCTGAGCTTCGGGGTGTTATCTCAGCTGCTGTGGTCACCGGCCGCTATGATCTGATCGTCCAACTTGTACTTGCTGAGGATGAGGGGCTTACCCTGTTGGATTTTTTCAAGCAGGAGCTGGATAAGATAGATGAAATCTCAGAGGTTGAGACCTTTGTAGTCTATCAGTCCCACAACTTCAGAATCCCCTATATTCTCTAGAAACAGCGCATATACAACGAAAGGTACCGGTAAAACGGTACCTTTCTGCGTTATTTCTGTCGGTTAACTTATCCCACCCATATGGAGAAAGCCTTGTATTCATGCTATACTTGTCCAAGCCGACTTGTGAGTATCGGCATATCTGTTTTGAGGAGTAACATATGGCAGACTTGTCAACGAAATATTTGGGTCTCAATCTAAAAAATCCTATCATAGTGGGTAGCAGTCCCCTTACTGCAACGCTCTCTTCCCTGAAGAAATGTGAAGACGCAGGGGTAGGGGCAGTGGTGCTGAAATCCATCTTTGAGGAGCAAATAGAAGGAGAGAGTGATGCTCTCGTTGATGAGACCCAAGAGTTCCTGGTACATGCCGATGCATATGGCTTTATGAAGGGATCTTCCATGGAACAGGCTATCGATGCGCATCTCACGCTCCTGGAGGATGCCAAGAAGGCTCTGGATATTCCTATCATAGCATCCATAAACTGCCGTACAAGCGGTTCTTGGATCGAGTACATCAATCGGTTTGTAGCCTGTGGTGCTGATGCCATTGAGCTGAACCACTACATAGTTGCCGCTGACATAGAGGTCGATGGAAGTGCCATTGAGAAGAATTATCTCTCCTTGGTCAAGGCAGCACGCAAGAAGGTCAAGATTCCTTTGAGCCTCAAGATGGGCTCGTCCTTCTCCTCCCTCTCCAATTTGCTCTTCAAGCTCGACCAACAGTCGATCGACGGTGTCGTGCTCTTCAATCGTTTCTTTAGCCCTGACATCGATACCAAGAACCTTAGCTTTGGTTCTGCCCATATGTTCAGTTCAGAGGATGAGTATGCTCAGTCTCTGAGGTGGACAGCCCTGATGAGTGAAGAACTACGCTATGATATTTGTGCCGCTACGGGTATCCACTCAGGCGATACCATAGTAAAGCAACTGCTTGCAGGAGCAAAGGCTGTCCAGCTTTGCTCTGCCCTCATGATACATGGGCTCTCTACAGTTTCCAAGATGAAAAGCGAGATTTCCTCTTGGATGGATGCACATGAATTTACCCAGATCGCTGATTTCAATGGACAGCTGGCCCAGGAGAGGATCGCAGATCCCTCCAAGTGGGAGCGTACCCAGTATATGCGGTCATTGATGGGTGCAAAAAAGGACTGACCATGGATTTGAACAAGTATAAGGATATTTCCCCCTATAGGGGAGCTGCTGTGCAGGAAGCTATAGGCAGGGTGGTCTCTGACAAGAGTGCATTCCTGAAGATTCTTGCAGGATTTCTTCCTTCCGATACCGCAGAACAAAGGGCCAGGAACGAGCAGTATGCTGCTCGTATGATGGACGCATTGCATTCAGTGCAAACGTACCATGATTTTCAGAAAAAGCTTTCTGTAGGCTTTTTTTTGCCTGCAGTCCTGCAGAAGAGTGTCGATGACTTCTCTTTCAGCGGACTGGAAGGCATTGAGAAGGATAAAGCGTACCTCTTCATAAGCAACCATCGGGATATCGTTCTCGATTTTGCCCTCATCAACTATGTCCTGATCAAAGGCGATCGTGCCGATTGTGAAATGGCTATCGGGGATAACCTGCTGACCAACCAGTATGTTACCGATATCTTCAAGCTCAATGGTGGGGTGACTGTCAAACGGACCCTTCCCATGCGGGAGAAGTACATAGAGTCCATCAGGCTCAGCAATTATTTTGTTGAGCTCATCACCGAACTGAACACCTCCATCTGGGTCGCCCAGAAAAGTGGTCGTGCAAAGGACGGTCTTGATGTAACCACCCCTGCCATCATAAAGATGCTCCATCTTTCACAAAAACGAAAGGGCGGGGTATCCTTCAGCGATGTCATCAACAGGTGTAACATCGTTCCCATCTCCATAAGCTACGAGTACGACCCCTGTGATATCATCAAGAGTGTCGAAGAGGTAGGAAGGCTGAGAAGAGGCGAGCAACCGAAAAAGAAGTACGAGGACCTCATCAGCATCTCCCGTGGCCTGAAGGGGTATAAGGGCAGGATTCACATCGCATATGGAAAGCCTATCAAGGGCGACTTTGCCACCTCTGATGAGGTGGCCTCTGAGATCGACCGACAGATCCATCTCTCCTACAAGCTGTGGCCAACCAACTGCTTTGCCTATGACTATCTGGAACATACCGATAGGTTTAAGGAGGTATATGCCTCCTTCGATACTGAAGCCTTTCTGGACCGATTCAGGAACCAGAAAGAGGAAGTGAGGTTGTTTGCGCTGAATTCGTATGCCAATCCCGTGCGATCATTCCTTCGTGCACAGGCTCAGTAACTATGAAGGCGAGGCTACATGTTCTCTCTATTTGTATCCTAGCCTTGTTGCTCTGCCTTTCTTGTACACGCCCCTCCTTTACCCTGATGGACATCCATACAGGAGTAGCTCGTGTCTCCCACTATGATCGGGAGGGAACCCTTACCTCCAGTTATGAGAGCCTCAGTGTCTTTGTCGAGAGCGAAGAGGATGCAAATCTCCAGATGGAGGTTACGTCCCCTGACGGTCTGACCACCTGGTTGTTCCCCGCTGGGAAGAACCAAGAGTACTATGGCAAGTCTTCTCTCTCCCTGGGAGAGCGGATGCCAATCCCCGGAGGCGAATGGAGCCTTCGTGTCATGCGCGACGATGGGCGCACGATAGCTGAATCGTTTGTCGTGGAGAGGGGATCAGAAGCTGCTTCCTATCAGTACCATCTAGATGCTGATACGCTTTCCCTCGTCCTTGATGAGAAGATCCGGGAGTGTGCCATACAACTTTTGGACAAGAACAAGAACGTGCTTTATAGGAGCACCACCACAGAACAGAGGCTAGAGCTCACCTCCCTGTATCCAAAGTGGGACAGGGTACGTTTTGTCGGCCTTTCCTGGTACGATGAGGGCGCCATGCAGAGCCAGATCATCTGGTATACGCTCTAGGTCCTTCCCACAGCCCTGGCAAGTTCATCCTTGTTGAGTCTCACGACAAAGGTCCTACCATGGGGGCAGGTTGGTTCTTCCAGGGCAAACACCTTCTTGAGCAACTCGATGGCAGTGGTGTTCTCAACACGATCGCCCGCCTTTATGGCAGCATGGCAGGCTACAATGGCGTACAGACCTTTCTCTATCTCCTTGGCATCGCCAGCGTGCTTCTGGACGAAGGATACCACCTCTTTTTCGATGGATCTGTACATTGCAGGTATTGCTAGAAGGTGCCACTGCAAAGGTCCTTTCCTCTCAAGCTTTATGCCGAGGTTAAGGTAGACATCCACCCTCTCCTGCAGATAGGCATCCACATCGCTCTCCACCTCAAAATCTACAGGTATCATCAGGGGTTGCACCTCCTGACGTAGCCTCACCGCATCGAAGAGGATGCGTTCATGGGCTGCATGTTGGTCTACCAAAAAGAGATCATCCCCCTTTTGTGCCAGTAAGAAGAGGTTGAAGGCTTGCCCAAGATAGGTAAAGCTCTCCTGTTGTGTCTGTTCAGCCCAGATGTCGGTCTCTTCACTTCTTCTGGAAGTTTCCATCCGGTTCTCTTGCAGAGCCTCTTTTGCCTTCTGAAACCACAGAGGGTCAGAGGGTTTGCCCTGGTTTGCGTAGGTATGGCCCTTCTCACGGGTGGAGGAGCCTGAGGTATCAGAGCTCGGGCGATCATAGGAGGGGGAGGGAGAGAAGCTTGAGTGGTTGGGGGGAGCGAACAAACCCTGCCCTGTCTCTGTGAGGTTTCCCTGCACCTCCTTGACCAGGCGGGGCAAGGTCCTCTTTACCTGACTGGCTATCATGGAGACTATCTGGTGATGAATTTCAGCCTTGTTGCGTAGCTTTGCCTCGCGTTTTGTAGGGTGGATGTTGAAGTCGACAAGGGTGGGGTCTACGGTGATGAAGAGGTAGCAGTAGGGAAAGGATCCCCCCGGCAGCAACTCCCCATACCCATAGGTCACCGCCTGCACCAGGGCATAGTCCTCAATGGGCCGGTCATTGATATAAATCTTTATGTGGGAGCGGTCGCTACGGAATATTGCAGGGGAGGAGGAGACTGCATAGAGGCTGAAGCGAGCGGCACTCTCATGCAGTTCAAGCATCTCCGATGGGATGATGTTCTGGCTTGTGGAAAGTGCATCGAGGACCCTCTCTTTTCGGGTGGTGGCGGGAAGGTCGAGGCGTAGTTTCCCGTCTGTATAGAACTTGAAGGAGCGTTTGGGAAATGCCAGGGATTTCTCAAGGAGTATGTTCTTGCACATGGTGGCTTCTGTGGAGGGGCGCTTGAGGAACTGCCTTCGTGCCGGGATCTCCTTGAAAAGACCCTTCACCGACACGTTGGTACCACGATCAGGGCCACCGGGGAGGACAGGACCTTTCTTGCCATTGTCTATGGTAATGGAAGCGCTATCTGCTCCCTTGTAGCTGCTTGCAATGGTTATCGCCGAGACAGAAGCTATGCTGTACAGGGCCTCTCCCCTAAATCCCATGGTCTGTAACTGGTAGAGATCATCAAGGGAGGATACCTTGCTGGTCGCATGGCTCTCACAGAGCAGGGGAAGGTCTTCCTGTGCTATCCCATCGCCATCATCGATGACGGTGATCTCCTCCAAGCCACCTTCCACCACACTCGCTGTTATGCTGGTGGAGTCTGCATCAAGGGCGTTGTCTATCAGCTCCCTCATTACAGAGGCTGGTCGTTCAATCACTTCTCCGGCGGCAATACGCTGGGCTACCAAAGGGTCGAGTCGTTTGATATTCATGGGAACAATGTAGCATGTTTATACAATTAGGGCAAAAGGAAAGGGCCCATAGCCCCCTCTCCTTTAGAACTCTACTCCCAACGTATAGGAGGCTGAGATGGTTATCTTTGGTGTCGTAAACACACTGGGGTCAGTGGGGTAGGACGCCTTTGCCTTGAGAGTGAGGTCTCCTGTCGTATAGCCGACAGAGAGGAACGATGCTGCCCTAGCTCCACCTAGGAGAGAGAGAAAATCCCTGCTACCATCGAAGATGCCTGTGATGGTATCACCAATGCCCACCTGCTGCAGGCCGAAGGAGAAGGTGAAGCTACGGTGCATGTAGGAGAGGGTGATCTGACTAAAGTCAGCCTTATGGGAACCGACTCCATCAGCAAGGGAGAAGTCGCTGGCAAAGGGTAGGTTCACGGTAAGGTTGGCATTGAAATGCTCCCCTGCAAACCCGGTCACTGCAAAGAGATCGAAGACTGAGTTATATGATGCTGGATTGGTGGTAAATCCAAGAAGGTCACTGGTAAGAAGATTCCTGTTTTCACCCTTCCTGAACGATCCCAACAGCTTGACTGAGAAGGCTCCCTGCTTGAGCGATAGGCCAGTACTCACTTGATAATTCGGGAACAGGGATGTGAGGGATGTGTCGATGAACTGTGAGGAATCGAGGCTCGGGTACGCAGGAAGGTATCCGCTTGCCGAGACCAACAGGGAGAGCTGGGTTGTGCGCATATCGACCAGAGGGAAGAGGAAGTTCACATTGGGATACAGATTTACTTCCCCTGTGGGTCTATCGATCTTTGCCAAGGTGCCAAGGGATGCAGAAAATCGATAGCCCTCCTGCTGTGCATACTCCAGGGCAAAGGAAGCAAACTGGTTCTTATTTGCCAAGAGGTCTGCAAGGTAGAGGTCATCGAAATAGATATGTGAGGAGAATGATCCCATCTCTATCCTATTGAAGAGGCCAAGCTTTGAGCTTTCACCAAAACGAGGGGCAAAGAAATGGTCTGTGAGGGGAGTGTGGTACGCTTTATTGTCCAAGGCAAGGAAGAAGGGGGAGGTCCTATAGCCAAAACGGGCAGAAGAGATGAACGAGAAGCCATAGGATAGCATCTCAAGGGTCCCTGTTGGTACCGGCGCAACATGAGAGGTGAAGAGGGAAAAATCCTCGGTGCTCACTGAAGACTGTAGGGTAAGGGCAAAGCTCTTATAGGTTACATAGGGCTTCAATGATAGGGTATGCTCCAGTGTGTTGCTGTCGGTGCCGTCAAAGAGAAAGCTATAGGATGTCTGCACCCCCACTGAGCCTGTCTTGGGATCCTCTTCCTGGGTAAACAGCACTCCTTGGGGTTTCCCTTGTTTGGTTGCAATCTCTTCAGGGAGAGCACCCTGATTTGTTTCAGGCTCTATTTCTGCCTCTTCTCCTTCGGTTTCAAGGGGTTCGGAGACTACAATGGCATCTGCTTCACTCTCTGTGGACTCTGGCATTGGTGCAACAGCCACTTCTGCTTCTGCCTCTGCAGGCTCAGCTGTGGGAGCAACAGCCACTTCTGCCATGACTACTACTGGAGGGGCAGGTATGGCTACTGGCTGGGGTTCTGCCTCTGTCACACTGTCTATGACAGTGGGGACCTGTGGAGCCATTGGTTTCACCGTAACAACAATGCGGTTCTTGGGTGGGGGAATAACACGTGATGTGAGAGATTGGGGGATGGAGGGGACTATGACAGGTTCACTCGTAACAGAAAGAGAGTACGGCCTGGGGGGTTTTGCTGTTTCAACAACTTCAACAAGGGAGAATGAAGGGGTCTGTACAGGCATGATGGTCACTCCCTTCTGTTTGGCAGGAGGATCAACCTTCTGGGGCTTCTGCAGTACAGAGGAGAACTTGGGCACTGATGGTGTCGCCACTTGTGCAGTTGCCATCTCACTGAGCAGTTGCTTTGCCAGCATGAGGTCAGGATACGTTGCATAGGTAAGGTAATACCCGGCAGCAATGGGTTTGGGCTTTGCCAGACTCTCATGCATGGCCAGTTTCTGGAATGCTGCGATGGTTCGTTTGGCGCCAGTGATGGAGTTGTAGGAAGTCGCCTCTCCCTGAAATACTGTAGCAGACTCCTCGACATCATCGGTGATGACAAACATCTCTCCATCGCCTATAAGCTTGAAGAGGGACACAGGTGTTGCTACGTGTAAGGTCCCGCCTTCCATATCATAGGTAGTGAAGGTCGCCTTTCCCTTGACCAGGTAGAGGCTTGGATTGTTGCTGATCAGGTCCCCTGTAATGATGATGGAATCTTCATACAGGTTGATGGAGCCCTTGGGGGTGATGATGAGGATAGGGGAGTCAGGATTATGTATGATCCATCCCTCACCAATATTGGAAGCCACCTCGACAGTTGCATCAAGGGCGACGCCTTGGCTGTCAAACATGCGAATGCCGCCGATGTCTCCGTCACCGATGAATACAGAATCCCCGGCAGCAATGCCAAACATTACCAAAAGGACTACCAAGGCAAGACATACTCTTTTACGAACCCGACTCATATCTACTCCCTATAGGATTGAAATCCTTACTGTTGTGTCTACTTGTAATGTCGATTGGGCCAGATCGTCAAAAACCATGCTTAGTCCAATCGTAAATGAGTAGGGTTTGATCTTTAGTATGGTTGATGCAGCAATTTCAACATTGCGCAGTGTGTACAAACCCTCAAAAAATCCTTCACCAGTACTGGTAGGATAAAGCTTTTCATAGCTCAAGTCCAGTGAAACGATATTGAATAAGCGTTTGTCTATCCGGGCATTTGCCTGGAATTTATAGTTGAAGAAGTTCCCTTCGGAATAGTCACTGCGAATTCTCGTTCTCACATATGCCCCTAGCCTGGTGAAGTTCAAGCCAGCCATCGCATCGATTCTCATCGAGCCTAGATGCAGGATGGATTTTTCCCTATCAGAGAGGGTAAGCTGCTCGAAACCTGAATCAAAGTAGTCCGAATAGTAGGTCCCAAAGGCAGGTACGGTCAGGCTGGTGTTGAAAAGAAAGAAGCTTTGTGAGTGCCCGAAGATACCGTAGCGGGTGGCAAGGGCCGGACGAGCTGAGAAGGAACCTGGGCTTTGGACCAGGAGGTCGGCAAAGAATGCCAGGTTGAAGTGATCATAGGAGAGCAGGGGGATGCCCATATCGATGGCGATAAGCTTGCGTGTGTGAGGATCCTCTCTATCTGTAAAGGTCGCTGAAGGATTTTCTGCATAACTGACACCAAGTTCCGTATTTGCAAAAAAGGAGAGGGGGTATTGCAGGCTGAAAGGTCGAGCATATACTCTCCAGGCCAAGAGTGTTGGGTTGAACAGGTCATTGGTAACATACTCAAACCCAGCATTGGGGACACGTACCAACATCCCGTCGAGGGTAACGTTAAGGCCTGGACGTGTGGAGTGCGTACCTACATCCTGATCGAAAAACCCATTGACCAGGGCTCCGTCCCCCAAGGTGATACCCGCCAGTTTTCCATAACGGATATATATGGGTTCATATCGATCACCCCACTGGATATAGCGGATGAAGGAACTGTACTGCATGAGCACTTGCAGCATATAGTCATTTGTACTCTGGTCCTCTCCCTTTGGGGGAAGGATCCAGTCAGAAAAGTCGAAGGTGAGGTCAAAGGGGTCATTCACTGCACGACCCTGTATCTTGAGGGCAAGCTGGAAAGAGAGTCTGTTGAAGGAGAAATCCGGAGCATAGGAGATGCTGAAAGACCCATCAGAGGTAGCCGTACCTTCAAGAAGACCCCCTACGGAATCTTCCAGTTGGGTCTGACCCAGATCGATGGGACGGCTAACACTTGGGGCAGAGCCGGGGTTTTCTTCTGTAGTACCTGACCGTGGGACTATTCCTGCAACAGCATCCTTTGCGATGAGAGGGGCAAGCACAAGGAGCATGATAAACAGGAACAGTGAAATCCTTTTGCTCACAGGCTTTTCCTCCTCCTTTTGTATGAAACCATACATATAGACTATAGCAGTAAACCCAGTTTAAGGCAAATTGGTTACGAAATACGCCCTACAAATGTATGGGCATTGTAGATATGTTCCCTTGCAAACTTATCAATGTGCACGAGCTGTTTTATCAGGGGCTTCACTTGGGAACGAATATTCGACTGGTCGAACGGACAAACCGGTTTTACCACCGGCAGATCATAGTGCGCGGCCAACTGTTTCAAGCTATTCTCATGGATCTCTATCATGGGCCTGATCATCTGGATCTTTCCTCCGAAGAAGGGTTGCACCGGCTGCATCGTAGAGAAGTTGCCACGGAAACAGAGGTTCATCATACTTGTCTCGACCAGGTCATCCATGTGGTGACCCAAGGCAAGGATAGAGATGTTCCGCCTCTCGCACTCATCAAAGAGGATGCGCCTGCGGTTGCGTGAACAGAGATAGCAGTTGAACTCCCCCTTGAAGGACTCGGGGTACTGGTGCTCGTCCTTGATGGAGAACTCGATGTCGAGATCGGAGAAGTATCGCTGCAGCCTCTCTCTGAATGCATAGGGGATGGGGTGCTCTATCCAGTTTATCATCAGAGCCTGCAGTTCATACTCTATGGGCATCCACTTCCTTCTCAGGGAGAGGGCCAAGGCAAGGCCGAGGGAGTCCTTGCCCCCTGAGACGGAAAGCAGGACCTTCTCGCCCTCACGTATCATGGAGTAGGTGTTGATGGCCTTTCCCGTATGTTTGATAAAACGCATAACCCAAGGGGGGATATCCCCCTCGATAAGGTTGGTGTAGGGTAGCTTTTCCGCGACTTCGTGCATGCTTTAGAACTCCATTGCCTCCAACAGCACTTCAACGGTTACATAGGAGGGTGTGAAGATTCTGGTTTTTCTGAGGTTTTTTGTAAAGACCTTTCCCACATCTTGTGAAAAAACCGTATCTGCCTTGTTGAAGGCGATCGCCACCCCATCCCTCTGTATGAGGGGTATATCAGATTCAAACATGATCGGCTCAGGGATGTCCACGATGACCTGATAGCTCTTCAGGCTTTTGTAGGTGCCGCTCAGCTTGCGCCAAAGATCTTCCTCAGCAATAAGGCGACCTTGCAGCGAAGAGGCAAGCCTGTCAAAAGGGTGGCCTTCATCAAAATCCTTTTCAAAGCGGCAGCTGAGCATATTGTTGTCCCTGACCTGGGCGAACAGTGACAAGGGCTTGTACCCAAGGCTGTCACCGAGCATGAAAAACTGCTCGTCATCAAGCACATAAAGGTCCTCAGGGGTAAGGATGCCTTCCATCAAGGAGCTCAGCAGTGCCTTCTTGATCATGGCAGTGGCACTGCGTACCCTCTTATGCCAGTAGACATTCTTGTACATCAGGTATTTGCTGAACAACAGGTGTTCCACAGACCCTGCAGCTGAGAGAGGAAGAGCTGGCTTGCTGTCGAAGATCATCAGGCGGTTGGTGATGAACGAGACATCCTGCATGCCGTAGGGGACGCCGCAGAAAAATGCATCGCGGTTGAGATAGTCAAGCTTGTCAGGATCTAGCGTCCCTGAAAGCAAACTTCGGTAAAACTGCATCTCAGCATCAGTGTTGGGAAGGCTCTCATCGATGATGGCAGCTACCAGGGAGGGGGAGCAACCGCTCTCTACGATGGCATCATGCAGCTGGCGATCCTCTTCTATGAGCGAAGCAGCTATAGCCTCATGGGAACGCAGGGGCAGCTCTTTCAGCGAGTGGGCAAAGGGGAAGTGTCCGATATCATGGAGCAGGGCTGCACAGAGGAAGGTTCTCATCCCCTCCTCGGTCAGGATGATCTCTTCACCCCTGCTCAAGGCTTGTCGAAGTAGGTTGGTCAGGATGGTGTAGCTGATATGGTAGACCCCAAGACTATGGTCGAGGCGGGTATGTACAGCCCCTGGGTAGAGGTGGAAGGTCGGCCCGAGTTGCTTGATCCTGCCCAGCTTCTGCACAAGTGGGGTGAGGTAGATTCGCTTAAGCTCCTCACTGAGGTGAATATCCTTCCATAGGGGGTCACGGATGCTTACATTGTAGTGTGTATAGAGACTGGAGAGCTTTTTGGCGACTGAGGTGTTCATACCTGCATAGTAAGGTCAAGCCAGAGCTGTGTAAAGTGGTATAATGGGGGAGGGCTTCTCTTGACACAGTATGTTTCCCTAGTACTATTAGGCAAACAAGGGAGTGCAGTGGTGAGAAAGTATCTTATAGTTGCCGATGATTTCACTGGTGCCAATGATACAGCTGTCCAACTCAAGCGAAAAGGCAAGCCAACCTACGTGACATTCCGCAAGGATGGAGATATCCCTTATGGGGGCAGTCTGGTTGTTGATACCGAATCCAGGAATTGCAGCGAGGAGATGGCCTTCACTCTCGTGCATGATGCCCTTACTCGCATGGAGCTCCCATCCTATGACGTGGTCATGAAGAAGATAGACTCTACGCTTCGGGGAAACATTGCCCATGAGGTGAAGGCCCTCGATGATCTGTATCATAGCGAGCTCGTATTGCTCCTTCCCGCCCTGCCTGATCTGGGAAGAACCACTGTTGGAGGGCGCCAGCATCTGTATGGATTGCCAATACTACGTACAGAACATGCCCATGACCCCATCAAGCCAGTGAAAGAAGATAATTTGCTCACTTTGCTCATGGGTGTATATGATGAGCCGGTCGCATCCATCTCTATAGGGCAGATTCGTTCAGGCTGCTTTGACCTCTACCAAGAACGGATTGTTGTCTGTGATGCTGAAACCAATGAGGATATGCTCATAGTCCTACGCAAAGCCGTATCATTGCACAGAAGGGTCCTCTATGTAGGGACGGCAGCCCTTGCCGATCATCTGTGTGGACTTGAAGAACCAACCAAACCGTCGCTCGCTCTTATCGCATCACTGAATTCTGTCTCTGCCGATCAGGTGAGGTATGCCCAGAAATCAGGGGTCCCTTCTGTGATTCTTCCCATCGCAGAAATCCTCACAGGAAAGGAGAGCCTGGACTCCTACATTGAGAAGGCAACCCTGATCCTCACTGAGGGCAAAGACCTGATGGTCGTTTCCTCAGGAGTATTGGATGGCCCTTCCCATGAAAGATGCCTAGGCAATGCCCCTATGCTTGGTCTCTCCAACGAGGAAGTTTCCAGGAGGACACGATCGGTGATGAGTGAGGTCGGAAAGGCCCTGATTGACAGGGTGGAGCTTTCAGGTTTGGTTGTCACCGGAGGTGATACAGCCATGGGCCTGATGGAGGCCCTATCTGCCCAGATGACTGAGATCGTAGCTGAAGTTTCACTTGGCATTCCTTTGACAAGGCTTGTTGGAGGCCCGTACGATGGCATGCATGTCATCACCAAGGCCGGAGGCTTCGGCAAGAGTGATGCACTGCTCTTTGCCCTTCGTTTTTTGAAAAATAAGCAAGTTGGGGAGAAGATATGAAATATTTTGGCATAACCGTAGGCGATCCTTGCGGCATCGGTCCTGAGATAACCCTGAAAGCGCTCAAAGCGCATCCAGAATATCAGGAGCAAGCAATCGTATTTGGTACCCTTTCGGTACTGGAGCACTACAACAAGGCATTGGGGTATGGTTTTTCTTTTCACTCTCTTCAAAAAGATGAGGCGATCCAAAAGAATACAGTGAATGTAATCGACCCTTTCCCCTGTGATTTTTCAGAAATATCCGTAGGGGAGGTAAGTGAGCTTGGGGGCAAGATTGCCTTCCTTAGTGTAAAGGCCGCTATTGATGCTGCTTTGGAGAAGAGAATAACCTCAGTGGTGACTGCACCCCTGAACAAGGAAGCCTTGCATCTTGCGGGTTACCAGTATGCAGGGCATACGGAAATCTTTGCGTCTTTTACCCATGGTCCCTCCTATGCAATGCTGCTGTGGAGCGATCAGCTGAAGGTGATCCATGTGTCCACACACGTATCCTTACGGAAAGCTTGCGACCTTTGTACCAAAAGCAGGGTAGAGGAGGTCATCGGCCTTGCACATACAACACTGAAGAGTGTGGGGTATGACAAGCCCCGGATAGCAGTCGCTGGCCTTAATCCCCATGCTGGTGAGCATGGGCTGTTTGGGGATGAGGAGATTGAGCAGATCATCCCTGCAATCCAGGAGAGCAGGAAAAAAGGCATGGATGTGCAAGGGCCCATCCCCCCTGATACGGTATTTCTCAAGGGATTACAGGGCTCATTTGATTGTATCGTTGCCATGTATCATGACCAGGGTCATATACCTTTGAAGATACTGGCCTTTGACAGTGGGGTGAATATAACGGTGGGCCTGGATGTCATCCGTACCTCGGTAGACCATGGCACTGCCTTTGATATCGCCGGTAAGCTGGTTGCCAGTGAGGCAAGTCTCCTCAAGGCAATTGAGATCGGACAGAAACTATAGGAGAGGTGCAGGTCTGAAATCCCCTCAGGGGATTATGCCTGCATACCTAGCACTGTACAGCGCTGGATTATCAGGGAAAGAAAAAGTGACAGGAAAGGCCTTCGGTCTCGATTCCTGAGGATCCTCCCCTGCTTGCGGCATACCAATCAGGAGAAGATGTTCGCACTCTTTCCCCAGTCAAAGTCAATCTCCTTCAGCTCCTCCCTGCTAGGCATCGGGTAGAAGAGGATGCTCTTCCCTTTTGCAATATAAAAGCCATTGTCGACTATCTGGTAGGTGAACTTTGAGTCAAAGGAGCGGTCAATGGTCTTGGTTATCTTGTCTTCGTGGTCCTTCACCTCATTGATACAATCGATGAGGTGGTCGAGATCCCGATCAAACATGCTTCCGATATTGCCGGTTTTCTCCTTTTCGTCAAAATCAATCCGCCTGACATCATTGAAGATGATGGCAGGTACGGTAATCTTTTTCTCCGTATCATTGATGATGTAGTCAGCCAACGCCTTTGGTTCCAGGGAACTGGCAATAAAGGGGTGAACAGGGCAATGCTCCTTGTACAGGCCATAGCCGACCCAGTTTGTTGGCTTCCTGTACGGCTGCTGGGAGAGCCCTAGGGTAGAGCCATCCTTGGTGACCAGGTAGATGTCCTTGTACTGGTCAAGGGGAATGTGCTCGATGACACGATAGATCGAAAGGTAGAGCGAGTGCTTCAGCGTTCCATCAGGTCGTGATACACACTTTCTCTTGGCGTAGTCCCAGTCGAAATAGTCTCCAAACCCATCCCTGATCTCGGCGAACATCAGACGTTCTGCAGAACCCTTCTTGGAACCTCTGGCCATATAGGAACCGAACATCTTGGGTTCGAGCTGGGACGCTATCATCGCCTCGATAGGGGAAAAAACCACATAATAGTACAACATCGCATACTCCTCTTCTTTACTTCACCAGAAGTGAAAACAGATTATATTTGCTGAAGATGGATACGGAGATCAAAGAGACGATTGCCATGATCTTTATCAGGATATCCAAGGATGGTCCTACGGTATCCTTCAGTGGATCGCCGACGGTATCACCAACGACAGCTGCCTTGTGCGCATTGGATCCCTTGCCGCCGTAATGTCCGTTCTCCACATACTTCTTCCCATTATCCCACGCACCACCTGCGTTTGCCGTGTAGAGGGCGAGCATGACAGAGGAGAGCGTTGTCCCTATGAGAAGCCCTCCCACAAACTCAGCACCGAAGATGAATCCGGTCACCAGCGGTGTTGCAACAGAGATGAGGGCAGGGATCCGCATCTCTGAGAGGGCTCCGGCACTGCTGATGCTGATGCAAGTCTTGTAGTCGGGAAGGGAGGTCCCCTGTATGATGCCCGGGTCCGCCTTGAACTGGCGCCTCACTTCCTGCACCATCTTCCTCGCTGCATTTGCCACAGCTTCGATGAGCAATCCACTGAAGAGGTAGGGGATGGCTGCCCCGATCAGAGCCCCTACAAGGGTAAGCGGGTTTACCATGTTCAGCAACATCGCCGAACCATGGACAACGCTCTCACCAGCTTGGGCATAGAGATATGAGGAGAACAGCGAAAGGGCGGCCAGGGTTGCCGATCCTATGGCAAAGCCTTTGCCGATGGCGGCAGTGGTATTGCCTACTGCATCCAGTTCATCGGTAATGCCGCGGACATCGGGGTGCAGCTTTGCCATTTCGCTTATGCCCCCGGCGTTGTCGGCAATGGGTCCGAAGGTATCGACCGAGACCGTTACGGTGACAAAGCTCAACATGCCAATGGCTGCCATGGCAACTCCATACAACCCTGCGGTGATGTTAGCAGCGATGATGGCTAAGCCTAGGACCAGAACCGGTGCGATGACAGATACCATGCCGACACTCATCCCTTCTGTGATGGTAAGTGCTGCACCTTCCAGGGAGCTTGCAGCTATCTTCTGTGTCGGCTTGAAATCATAGCTGGTGTAGTATTCGGCAATTTTCCCTATGGCTATCCCACTTAGTATGCCAAGGACAGCACAGACCCAGGGTGAGAGGGCTCCGATGGCAAAGGGTATGCTGCTGAGGTCCTCTGAGCGGAAGACGAGATATGAAACGACTCCAGAAGAGATGACCGTCAAGCCTGCACCCATGAAGGTCGCTGCATTGAGCTCCCTGTGGGGGTTGGAAGAGACTTTCTTTACCAGGAGGAAAAGTATACCCAGCATGGAGGAGATGATGCCTACCGCTGCAACGAGAAGGGGAACATAGATGAGCTTTGCTACAAGGGAGGCTGGCAGGTCTCCGTTGGAGAAGAAAATGTATGCTGCCAGGATCATCGCCGATACCAAGGCCCCTACATAACTTTCCAGCAAGTCAGAGCCGAGTCCTGCCACATCCCCGACATTGTCGCCTACATTGTCAGCTATGGTTGCAGGGTTTCTCGGGTCGTCCTCAGGAATACCCGCCTCAGTCTTTCCCACCAGGTCAGCACCCATATCGGCTGCTTTGGTGTAGATGCCTCCTCCAACACGGTTGAACATCGCAATGATGGAACAGCCCAATGCATAGGAGCTGACAGTCATCGTGAAGGGAATGTCAGAGATGCCTAGCCAGTTGGTATGGAAGGTGAGGTTTCCAGGGGATACCTGCTTGAACACCACACCAAAGACCACGTAGACAATGGCAAGGCCAAGCAGGGCAAACCCCCCAACGCAGAGGCCCATGACCGAGCCACCTCGGAACGCGACACGCAGTGTCTGCCCCAGGCTTTTTGTAAGGCGGGCCTCATTGGAGACGCGGACATTGCTTATCGTGGCGATATTCATCCCGATCCACCCAGCGCTGGCGCTCATGGTGGCCCCCAGGATGAAGGCGAGTGCACTGCTGGGGGAAACGACAACTCCCAGCAGAATGGCTATAAGGATAGAAACCTTGACGATAATTGAGTACTCAAGCACCAGGAAGGCCTTTGCCCCTTCCTGGATGGCAGATGCAATTTGTTGCATCTCTTCAGTCCCTGCATGCTTTCTCTTCACACCATAGAAGTTGATCGCAGCAAATGCTATGGCTGCTATGGCTACAATGATAACAAATCCAATCATAGTGTGTCCCTCTAGAAAGTAGTGTAATGCACAAATAGCCATAAACCAAGAGTTTTTCCAACCGCCTTGCAAGGAGATCTATGTTCGGTCTGTAACCTTTTCTGCCGATATGGTCAGCCCCGGTGATTTCATTTGACAAAGCGATGCGCATCGTCTACACAATAGATATGAATATACACACCCGATTGTGTCTTGTCCTTGCTTGTCTGCTGGTGGGAGCCCCAGTATTTGCCTTGCCTCTCTCCACACAGCTCTCTTTCACCTTTGATGAGCCCCTCCTTGGCCAAGATCCTCACATTGGACAGCTGGTCCAGGCTGGGGAGGGCTCCCCAGAGGCCTATACGGCAAAGGCCCTCACCACACCATACTCCCTTGATTGGGTAGAGCGATTTGTCTCCAAGGATGTCAGGTTCTCATTTGTCCGCAGTTTTGACCAAGAGCTCTCCCTGCTTCTTCCCCAGAGCCTGTTTTCCTTGGGAAAGGCCATTAGGGGCCAGGACACTATCACCGTCCCCTTCAGGTATGGGCAAGAGATCCGCTACGGGACCTTTGTCTGGGTCGAGATATCTGAGGGAACATACACCTTGATTTCCATCACTCTCAATCCATAGGGAAAACTCTCAATTTCCCCTATCGGCAGAGTAAGCATGTATTGGGTATTGCTTGTACCCATGGCCCCAAGTGTATAGGTAGAACTGTTTTGCCTATATATATCGAATCCCTTCACTTGCTATCCGTAAAAACAGTGCTAGAATTGAGTATTCATATAGACGTACTGGAGGTACCTATGAAAAAGAGTCTGCTGTTGTTGCTTGGTGTTCTGATGGTTCTCTCACCGGTTGTAGCCCAAGGTTCCAAGGACGATGGGGCCGCTGCCAAGGAGTTGGTGGTGTATGCCAGTGTTGATGAAGCGAATGCTGTGAAGATTCTTGATGCCTTTACCAAAGATTCGGGTATCAAGACGAGTTTTGTCCAACTCTCCTCAGGCCCAGCCCTTACCAGGATTCAGGCCGAGAGTGGCAGGCCCCAGGCTGATGTCTGGCTGGGAGCACCCAGTGACAACCATGTCACAGCCAAGGTCGAAGGATTGAGTATCCCCTACAAGGGTCCTTCCTTTGAAGCCCTTGGAAAAGAGTTCAAGGACCCCGAAGGGTACTGGAGAGGCTTCTATATGAACCCCCTCTGTTTTGGCGTCAACACCACCAGCCTTGCAAAAAGGGGTGCACCCATCCCAAGGAGCTGGGCTGACCTGCTCAAGCCAGAGTACAAGGGCCTGATCCAGGTCCCGACTCCCCAGGCTTCCGGGACTGCCACGACCATGGTCTACTCCTTGATAGAGATCATGGGTGAAGACGAGGCATTTGCCTATATGGCCCGCCTCAATGCCAATATACAGACCTACACCTCTTCAGGAACCGGGCCCTCAAAGGGTGTCAATGTCGGAGATGCGGCTATCGGCATACAGTTCTCTCCTGCATTCTTCCAGATGAAGGCGAATGGACAGCCTGTTGAGATCGTGTTCCCCTCCGAAGGGTTTGGTTTTGAGTTCCCCGCCGCATCCATCCTCAAGGGAGCGAAGAACTATGAGGCTGCTAAGATCTTCATGGACTGGCTCATCAGCAAGAAAGGTCAGGATGTCCTCAAATCGACCGGAACCTATTTCTATCCCGTCATCGATGATGCCGAGATCGATCCTGTCATGCCTGCTTTCTCCACCTTGCATGTTGTTGGTATTGATCTTGCCTACTACAGCTCCCGTAAGGCTGAGCTGGTTGAACGTTGGGTCAGCGAAGTTCTCTCTGCATCCAAATAAGTGACATCTTTGCGTATCGGTGGTGTGCATTGCACATCACCGATACTGTAGCCTTGTCTCCCTTATTTTGCTGATTTCCTTGTTTTGTTGTAGTAGTATACTATATCCCTTGTTCCCTTATTTCTCCATCTTGAGGTATCCATGATCAAAACCTTTGTGAAAAGCAAGTGGCACGGCCTGGTAAAGCTCAGCAAGGATCCCTTGTTGCTCAGTGTCATTGTCGTTTTGCTGCTGGCGCTCATCCTCTTCATCATCTATCCGTTGCTGAAGGTCTGTATCGTCAGCTTCCAGGTCGACGGGCGCTTCTCGTTTGAAAACTTCACCTCGGTAATGACCTATAGCAATGGCTACTATATGAAGGCGTTGTGGAACTCCCTATGGATGGGATTCGCCACTGCCACCATCGGCACCTTCATAGCATATATCTTTGCCTATTCGCTGACCCGGGCAAATATCAGGGGCCAGAAGTTCTTCAACCTCATAGCTACCATCCCCATTATCAGCCCACCTTTCATAGGGGCACTTGCGGTGGTCATGCTGTTCGGACGCAATGGGTTTGTCAGCTCAACCATACTGGGCATGGAGAATGCCAATGCCTACGGCCCGAAAGGGTTGCTCTTTGCCCAGGTCCTTACCTTTTTCCCTGTGGCCTACATAACACTGCGCGGGGTGCTGGAGTCCATAAGCCCGACGCTGGAAGATGCTGCTATGGACCTTGGGGGGAACCGCTTCACCATATTCCGTAAGGTGACCCTGCCCCTCTCCATTCCCGGCATTGCCAGTTCGGTCCTTGTGCTGTTTGTGGAGTCCCTTGCTGACTTCGGCAATCCCCTGGTGCTTGCAGGGGCACAGTTTCCCATCCTCTCTGTCCAGGCCTACCTGGAGATAACCGGCATGGGTAACTTCGCCAAGGGCTCTGCCCTGGCATTCATCCTTTTGGTTCCCTCAGTATCAGCATACATGCTGCAGAAATACTGGGTCAGCAAAAAGCAGTATGTGACGGTCACTGGAAAACCCACCCAGTCGTCCAACACCATGGTAAGCAGGCAGGCCCGTTGGATCCTGTTTGGCGTATGCTGTGTGATAGCCTTCTTCATTATCCTTGTCTATGCAAGCATCATCTGGGGTGCCTTCGCAGTCTCGTGGGGAAACAGCGCCAAGCTTAGCTTTGATAACTTCGTCTATGTCTTCAAGGTAGGATTTGAATCTGTGCGCGATACCATGGTCATCGCAGGCCTCTCGACCCCAATTGCAGGAGTGATGGGCATGGTCATTGCCTTCCTTGTGGTACGGAAGCGTTTCTTGGGAAGGGCTTTCATGGAGTTCTCCAGCATGCTGAGTTTTGCAGTGCCCGGAACCGTAGTCGGCATAGGATATATCCTTGCCTTCAACCAGAGCCCCCTCTACCTTACCGGGACCCTGGCGATCTTGTTGCTGAACTTCATATTCCGCTATCTGCCTGTAGGGGTACAAGGTGGGGTGGCTGTCCTGAACCAGATAGATCCCTCCATTGAGGAGGCTGCCATCGACCTGGGAGCCGACAGCACAACAACCTTCAGGAAAATTACCCTCCCTTTGATGATCCCCGCATTCTTCAGTGCCTTGCTCTACTCGTTTGTACGTAGCATGACAGCCATAAGTGCGGCTATCTTCCTGGTTTCGGCACGGTGGAAGCTCATGACCGTTCAGATCATGAGCCAGGTGGAGAGTGGACGCATAGGGGCTGCTGCGGCCTTCAGTCTCATATTGGTTGCTATCATCCTGGTGGCAATGTCGGCGATCAAGCTGTTTTTACGGGTGAAATACCAGACAAAAAGTTCCATCCTCACCCGTTAGGAGTATAGTACATGAGTGTGACACTGGTTAATGTAACAAAGATCTTCACCGATCAGGATGATAAGAACAAGGAGTTCACAGCAGTAAAGAATGTGAACATCGAGATCCGTGAAGGGGAGATGGTCACCTTCCTGGGCCCTTCAGGATGTGGCAAGACCACCACGCTACGGATTATCAGCGGTTTTGAACAGCAGACCCAGGGCGATGTCTACATAGATGGCAAGCTGGTCAATACCCTGCCTGCCAATAAGCGCGACTCGTCAATGGTTTTCCAGTCCTATGCTATCTTCCCCCACCTTACTGTTGCCCAGAATATTGGTTTTGGCCTTGAGCTGAAAGGGGTAAAGAGGTCGGAGATTAAGGTGGAGGTTGATAAGATCATGCAGACGATGGGCCTCTCCGCCTTGGGTTCCCGCCAACCGAGCCAGCTCTCAGGAGGACAGCAGCAGCGGGTTGCCCTGGCCAGGGCTATTGTGAACAAGCCACGGGTATTGTTGTTTGATGAGCCTCTCTCCAACCTTGATGCGAAACTGCGCGACCAGATGCGCACTGAGATCAGGCGCATCCAGCAGAAGTTCGGCATCACCAGCATATATGTCACCCATGACCAGGATGAGGCCATGACCGTAAGTGATCGGATCATGGTGATGGACAAGGGATCAATCCAACAGCTGGGGACTCCCTTTGAGATCTACAGCAGACCAGTTAACCATTTTGTAGCTGACTTCATCGGCAGGGCAAACTTCTTTACCGGTAATGTGACAGACCTGGACAAGGAGGTCACCATCTCCATACACAAGCGAGGCTTTACCTTTCCCACCTTCAACAAGGATGTGAAAAAAGGCAAGCGTGCAACCATCGTCATCAGGCCGGAGGGACTGCATATCACCAAGCAGAGTCCTGAAGCCTTCTTCAACGGCATCATATCAGAGGCTGTCTACCTTGGCTCCACCATGGAGTATGAGATAACCGTGAAGGGTAGGAGCGAGCCCATCGTAGCCATCTCCTACAATCCGGTCCTCGAAGGCTTCTACAAGGTGGGTGATGAGGTAGGGGTTACCTTTGACCCAGTCAGTGCCCATGTGATCAGCTAGGGGGAATTAAGGTCCAGTTTTTGAGCAAATAAGTGAATACGGGTGATTTCTATGGTTACCTCCAAGACAGCAAAGACAAGGGGTTGCTGCTATGACATTGACCATAGAACTGAGCAAAGAGGATGCACTTCTGTTTGCTGGCTATGCAGAAGGGCATGCTATGAGTATGTCTGAGCTTACACAGGTTCCAGAGTAGCTTGGAAGACACAAAGGTAGGTGAAACTGGGTAATGAAAAGGGGAGGCAGAGAATTGGTTGCCTCCTTCCCATGCAGATACCATATGTTCCGCTAATTCCATTCCTAGCGATTGGTCTTCTCTATCACCAGCACATAGCTTCCGTTCTGGGGGATGTTCACCGAGAGCTCTTCTACAGCAAAGGCTTCAATATCCTCATCAGCGTCACGCTTGCTCTCATCATACTCTGCGAGCAAAAGCCTCAAGTCACCATCAAGGTCATCCATGTTCAGGGTAATGGTGCGTTGGTTGGGTTTGATGTAGATCCTGACATTCTCCATATCAGCTTCCTCGAGCAAGGGACCAGACCATCCGGAATCCAGGTCGGGATTGACCGGGGGAACCTTGCTGTACACCCCGCAACTGGAGAAAAAAAGCAGGGATATGAGCAGGCAACAGGGAACCAGCCCCTGCCTTGTACGTTTTGGTGTTTGTCTCTTGCTCTTCTTCATACTACCCCATCATACCATATGTATGCCCATCACTTCAGTACATATAACCAACGAATGATGAAATGATTACAAGAAAAGGGGAAAGCATACTAAAATACTCGGATAATCATATCCGATATACCTTAGCATGGGAGTGTTGAAGGTCGGAAATACTAAGCGATCCTGCACTGTGAGAAAGAATGCAAAAGAGGGAAAGTTTTGGTTGACTTACATATTAAAACAGTTATAATAAGTTATAGAATATATAGGGGGAGCACACGATGCTACAGCTAGGATTCGCTTTTAACTTTAACGTCCAACGATGTGAGATCGAAGTTGGTGATGAAGATCGCATCATCAATGAAGGATACAGGCCTCTTGTTGAGTTATTTGAAACATATAACCTCAAGGCAGATTTCTTTATCTCGGGATTTACCTCCCTGCTTTTGCAGGAGAAGGCCCCTGATTTGCTGGAAAAGATCAAGAAAGGGGTAGGGAAGAACTTCGAATTGGGTACCTATACCTACACCCATCCGATCCCTCAGCTGCTCAAGCCGGAAGAGTTTGCCCGACAGATGCAAAAGGGCCTTGCTATAGACCGCTCCCTGCTCAATGCAGAGACCGTTGGATTTCTACCCCCTGAATTTGCCTACACCGAAGATATGGGCACGATCCTCGCAGACCATGGCATCCAGTGGTTCATAGCCCTTGCCTCGCAGATAGAGAAGGGCTTGAAGGCTAAGGGTATAGAGCGTGACCCCTATGTCCCTTACCGCGCAGTCCTGGACGATGGAAGAACCATGATAGCTGTTCCTGCAGCGTATCAGCTTCCCCAGACCCCTGCACGCTTCCTGAAGCTTATGATGAAGGGGCAGGTTCCCGTAGACCAGGTCATCGAGGGCGTCAAGCAGTTTGCCAAGGAGCATGAAGGTGGGCTTCTTCTTTTCAAGCGTGATGCAGAAACCATATTCATCGATATGTTCAACAGTGGATTCACCAAGACCTATGCAGTTATGGACGATTTTCTCTCCAAGCTCAGCAAGCTTGATTTCATCAAGCCCACGTGGATCAGTGAGGCCATTGACCGTGCACCCTTGGATGTTACCATCTCCCTTCCTGATTATCTGGGAAACACCAAGATTGAGACTTTCACCGAAGGGGCCGCCCAAGAGATTTGGGATGCGACAGTGGCAATCCGCGACCAGCTCATCGAAGCTGAAAAGAACAATACGCATACACATGCTATCGAACAGGCATGGGAACATCTGCTTCTGAGTCATAACTCGGACGGAAGGATTGGCTACTGGTTCAGTGAATGGAACCCTGGGGAGCACGTTGTTGCCCCTTCACGAAAAGCATTTGTCGAAGACAATCTGGAAGCCGCTCGCAAAGCGCTTCTGTAGGAAGGGTAGTAGTGTATTTTGATGCAGAGCAGCTCTTGGCTATACAGGAAGAGCAGTTCATACAGGAAGCGACAGAAAGGAGAGTGGATTCATCCCTACTCCAAGACTTCATACACTGTTTTACAGCAAGCAAACATGCACATACGCATAAGGTGGTCCTCGTAGACAAGGCGATAGCCTTGCTACGAAGACGGCCCTATCCTGTATCACAAGCGGACCTTTCGGAAATCCTTCGCCTCTCCTCCCTGAAATTCAGTGGGACAGATGGGGTCAGGGGAGTAGTCGACTGCACTACCGCCTATACGGAGGGTCAGAGTGTACAGGCCTTCTTACGGCATAAAACCATTACCCCAACACTCTGTGGCCTGCTCGCTTCAGGATTTGGGGCTATGCTAAGGGAGCATGCACCCACCCTCGTCCGCACTGTTGCCATAGCAGAGGATGGGCGGGATAGCAGTGAAGGGACGGGCTTGGTCTCTTGTATTGCAACAGCTTTGCAAAACGAGGGCTTTGCAGTCGAATTGCTTGGTGTGGTTCCAACTCCAGCCCTTGCCGCCTGGAGTCTGGACAGACGGTGCGGCTCCATCATGGTGACAGCAAGTCACAATCCCCATCAATATAATGGGATGAAGTTTTTCATTGAGGGTAGAAAGCTCTTTCCAGAAGGAAGCTGTGGGGAGTTTGCCCTCTCTTCCTATGCCCTGGAAAACATGGGTACAGGGAAAACACGCAGAGTTAGCTCTCCGTCGGTGGTCGCCAAAGGTGAAGAGGCACGATCATTGTTTGCTTCCCTGTTTGAAACCAGCCTCTCTGAAAAGGAAAAGAGCGTTCTCAGAGGGTGTCATTTTGTCATTGACTGTGCAAATGGGGCTGCCAGTTACATGCTTCCTTCCTTGTTGCATGACCTTGGCTTTTCTTTTCACCTAGTTGCACAAAAGCCTGCAAAAAAGGCTATCAACAAGGATTGTGGTGCCGCATTATTGGAGGGGATGTATTCTGTCAGCTCCGAATTGGACTCTGTTTCCCCTCTGCTCTCTGCATTGTTTGCACTAGGGCATACATATGAACATAGGCGGGTCTTCGGCATAGCCCTTGATGGCGATGGCGATAGGGGATTGCTGGTGGTCCCCACCTCTGACGGGAGATCTGTTACCATCCTTCACGGTGATGAGTTGCTTCTGTTGCTCTCCCGCCGTAGCATAGGGACGAAGGGGACCATCAGGGTGACCCTGGAAAGTGATGATTGCATACGGGCTTCCCTTCAGGCTCTCTCTGCCGATTTCACCATTGAGATGACCGGGGTAGGCGATCGGCATCTCTCTGCAGTGGCCTCTTCTACGGTACTTGCAGGCGGGGAGGATTCCGGTCACCTGGTATTTCCGATACCTGTGGGTAGTGGGACGCTCTATTCCGGCAACGGCTTGCTCAGTGCCCTCGTCGGCATATCTGTGCTGGTAGGCGATAAGCTCACCCTTCCCCTGTTTGTCCGTAAAGGTGTGGACAAGCGTAGTGTGCCTCTCAAGGATACCAGCCTCTGGTTCTCTCACTCAACGTTGTGGGATGAAGTGGAGGGCGCCATAGCGAGGCACTTCTCGGAGAATCTTGTTGCTGCCCGCTTTGTCGGTGAACCTGATATGCTTGCGTATCGCACTGAAGCGGATGACCTTCTGTATGTGAGGGCAAGCGGCACCGAACCGAAACTCAATGTGAGTTTTTCTCGCATTGGCGATACAGGCTTCACCATGTTGGTACAATCCCTGCAAGGGATATGTGCCACCATGTGAAATATATTTAGCACATGGGGGAGTAATCCTCTCATCGTATTCCAAAAGGAGGAAATGATGAAAAAAGCAACTATCATGCTACTGGTTCTGCTCATGGTTGTTCCTATGCTCTTTGCAGCGGGACAAGGCGAGAAGGCAGTCACTGAGAAAAGTGAAGTGACTGAGATTTTGTATTGGCAGTATTTCTACGAGACAAAGAAGAATCTGATGGATGACCTGATCAAGATGTTTGAGGCTCGGAACCCCGATATCAAAGTTACCCAACAGACATTCCCGTATGAGAACTATAACACAAAGGTTGCATCCAGCGTCCCTTCCGGACAGGGCCCTAACGTTATCAATCTCTTCTACGGTTGGTTGCCTCTCTACATTGACAGTGGGTATCTGCAACCTCTTCCAGAGTCTGCCTTTTCACCAGCAAAGGTAGAGTCGGATTTCTTCCCCTTGGTAGGGGCTGCCAAGTTTGACGGCAAGTATTATGCCCTCCCTACTGCAGTACGCTCCCTTGCAATGTTCTGGAACAAGGACCTGTTCAAGGAAGCCGGCCTCGATCCTGAAGTGGCTCCAAAGACCATGGACGAGCTGATCGAGTTTGCCAAAAAGCTGACCAAACGTGATAAGAATGGTAACTACCTGCAGGCAGGTGTAACCCTTGAACTTCGTGGACAGATGCACCATGTGCTTCGTGAAGTGCTTATCCGTCAGTTTGGTGGCTCTCCCTACAGTGATGATAACCGCCAGGTCACCTACAATAGCCAGGCTGGCTATGATGCACTGAAGTGGTTCACCGACCTGGAGACGGTCCAGAAGGTTGGTGTTCCCCAGTACATGACCGATGACGTGACAGCATTCAGTGCTGGCAAGATGGGCATCACCATTGACGGGTCCTTCAGATTGGGCAACTTCGACAAGCTCTCCGATACCCTGCACTATGGCGTTGCCGAGCTTCCTTCCATGAACGGTGTACAGTCCAACTTTGCCTCGTTCTGGGCAAACGGCATTACCAGCACTACCGAAGGTAAGAAGCTTGAGGCATCTGTCAAGTTCCTCGAGTTCCTCACCAGTGATGAAGTGATGGGTATGTGGCTCAAGGCAATTGGCGAACTTCCTGCCAAGAAGGCCCTGGCCCTCAAGCCCGAGTATGCAAACGATCCCAAGTATGGTCCGTTCATCCGCGGGCTTGAGTATGCTGAGGCAACAAAGTTCATCGATGAGTCAGCTCAGAGAGCGGTCTGGATCAATGCCTACGATGAGGTTGTCCTCAATGGCAAGAGTCCAGAGTATGCTGTTGACAAGGCTGCCAAGGAAGAGCAGGCAGTGCTGGACGCGTACTACAAGAACAAATAAGTCGGTATTGTAGCATCTGTTTTTGAAACAGATGCTACAATCTCCAGTACCACATGAAAAGAGGAGCAAGACGCATGTCCAGAACATACTCCAGGAACTCAGTAGAGAAAAATAAACGGATATGGGCGTATATTTTCCTTATCATTCCCATTCTCTTCTATGCGATGATCAGGTTTTATCCTACGCTGTATGCTTTTGTCCTCTCTGTCACCGACTGGAACATCGTATCGACGGATTTGCATTTTGTCGGTGCCTCCAACTATACCGCCCTCTTCAATGACCCCCTATTCTGGCTGACACTACAGAACACCTTCAAGTATGTCATATTCGGCCTTCCCATCAGCATGCTGCTGGGCTTTATCCTGGCCTATCATATCAACAAGATCCATTTTGGTGAGGGTGTGTTCAAGGCGATGTACTTCATTCCCTATATCACCAGCATGGTTGCCGTTGCCTGGGTATGGCGCTGGCTCTACCAGCCTGTTCCCATTGGTGCATTCAATAACCTGCTATCGGGCTTGGGCTTGCCATCGCAGGGGTTTCTCATGAGCAAGTCCCAGGCTCTTCCTTCCATCCTTGCCACGACCATCTGGGCTGACCTTGGCTTTCAGATGATCATCTTCCTAGCTGGCCTGAAGGCCATCTCGCCGCAGTACTACGAGGCGGCAACCATCGATGGGGCAAACGATAGGCAAATGCTTTTTTCCATTACCTTTCCCCTGCTCAAGCCGACCATTGTCTTTCTCTCTGTGACCGGGATGATCAGGTACCTGCGTATCTTCACCCAGGTGATGAACATGACCTATCAGGGCGAGGGGGGACCGCTGAATTCAACCAAGCCCCTGGTCCTCTACATATATCAAAGTGCTTTCCAGAGCTTCAAGATGGGATATGCTGCGGCAATGACGGTGGTGCTGTTTGTGATAATCCTCTTGGTGACAGGGGTGCAACTGGTGGTGACAAGAAATGAGAAATAGAAACCCAAAAACCCAAACCTTACGATATCTGATTCTTTTTGCTTGCGGCATCATCATGCTGTTCCCCTTTTTATGGATGTTAGCGACCTCGATGAAACAGGGGGCCGATGTCTATAACCTCTCCCTGTTCCCCAAGAATCCGACGTTCAAGAATTATGTGAGGCTGTTCTCCAGCGGAAACTTCCCCTGGTGGTTCTTCAACTCCCTGCTGGTCGGCACGATCGTAACGTTCTCTGTCCTGTTTTTCGATTCGTTGGTGGGCTTTACCCTCAGCAAATACAGGTTCTGGGGAAAGAAAGTCATATTCCTGCTGATCCTTTCCACCATGATGATTCCAACCGAGATGCTGGTCATCCCCTGGTTCATCATGTCAAACAAGCTCAACTGGATCGATACCTACTGGGGGATCCTGTTTCCCGGCCTCATGAGCGGCTTCGGTACCTTTTTGATGAAGCAGTTCTTTGAAGGGGTTCCTGATGACCTCTTGGATGCAGGGCGCATAGACGGGCTGTCGGAATTCCAGATCTGGTGGAAGATTGCCATGCCCCTGGTAAGGCCGGCTCTCTCCGCCTTGGCCATCTTCTCCTTCATCGGCAACTGGAATGCATTCCTCTGGCCTCTGATCGTAGTTAACCAAGTCAATCGGTACACGCTTCCCATCGGGCTCTCCTTCTTCAATGGTGAGTTCCAGACGCAGTGGGAAATGGTAATGACGGGCGCATCCGTCGCGACCATTCCAGTATTCATACTATTTTTGATTTTCCAAAGACAGATCGTTCAGGGAATCGCCCTGACCGGTGTCAAGGAATAATAAGGAGTAACAGATGATTCAAAACATACCTATAGTAGATTCCCATTGCCATTTCCCTGTACAGGGGGAGTGGTTTCCCGATTATCCCAAGATGGATAAGGTGCAGTTCGACAGCTCGAGTGTTCGTGATTACGGTGAGATTTGGCGTAAGGCCTTCGATTTCCCCAAGCCTGTCCCCCCCCTCTCCGATCGTGAGATGGCGGACCTCTACAAGAAAGACCTGGATGAGAAGGGTGTTGAGCAGATGGTCTTTGTCTCAGGAGGAGGGAACGAACGTCTCTCCAAGATCGTCGAGATGTACCCCGATCGGTTCATCGGCTTTGCCCACCATCATCCTGACTCCCCCCAGGCAGCTGAACAGCTGGAGGTTGCCTTCAGGGACCTCGGCATGAAAGGGTACAAGTTGCTTGCCCCTGAAATTGATACGCCCCTCGATGACAAGAAGTATTACCCCCTATGGGAGGTGTGCAGTGCATACAACCTTCCGGTCCTTCCCCATTTCGGTTTGTTGGGTGCAGCGGGTGGAAAGGCAGTGGCCACGAACATCAGTCCCCTGATGCTCTCCAAGATAGCTCTTGATTTCCCTAAGCTCAACTTTATCGTCCCGCACTTCGGCTGTACCCATATGGCGGACCTCCTGCAGCTGTGCTGGACTCGCCCGAATGTCTATGTGGACACGTCGGGGAGCAACCAGTGGATCAGGTGGATGCCCTACCCCCTCACATTGGAGGATGTCATACGCAAGTTCCTGGAGACGGTAGGACCAACCAGGCTCCTGTTCGCCACCGATTCCTCCTGGTTCCCCAGAGGCTTTGCCTCTGCCTATCTGGAGGAGCAGCATAGGATCATGCGTTTTCTCAATGTCGATGACCAGCAGATGGCTCTTATCCTAGGCAAGAATGCAAAGACCCTGATGGGAATTACCTGATATCTTGTCGATGGGAACTGTGTTTGGTATGCTAGGTGCAATAAGGAAAAAATAATGATGCGTAAGAGTGTTGGTACGACCAGTGACGTCCGTTCTGCAAATATGCTCAAGGTGTATTTGGCACTCCGTGACCGTGGTCCCCTGACCAAGCGAGAGCTAGCGCACGATACGAATCTCACCTTTGCCTCGGTATCATCCATATGTAATCAGCTGCTGGCACTCAATCTCATCACAGGTGAGGAGAACAGCATATCGACTGGGGGAAGAAAGGCAGCAATGTTCTCCTTTTCCCCCAACTATGCCTACTTTCTGGTCGTTGACCTGCATCACACTGAGTTCCTCACCATCGGGCTGGTCAACCTTGCCAAGGAAGTGATACAGAACTATCGGGTTGATTTTTGCAAAGAGAATACCTTGGAGGATCTCCTTCGTATGATCAACGAAGGGTATGAACGTCTGAGGCAGGGCTTGGTGGGTAACGTAGTCTGCCTGCTTGTGTGTGTCTCTGCGGTATACAACCAACAGAACAAGATGATCCTGCAGTCCTCGAATCCCACCCTGGAACGGGTCAATCTTGCAATGCACCTCCGCGAGCATTTTCCTTCCATACCAATACTCATTGAGAATGATGCGAATCTGGTAGCGTATTCCCAGCACGATCCCTTCAACTCCAGCAACAAGCATCTGTTGTTTGTCTTCTTTACCCAGGGGGTAGGGCTGGGCATCATCATCGATGGAAAACTCTATCGGGGGGCAAATGGCTTCGCAGGGGAACTGGGACATCTGCAGGTAACTGGAGTGGACACCGTATGTGACAAATGTGGGCAAGTGGGCTGTCTGCGTACTGTAGCCCCCCTGGCCTCCATTGCCCGTGACCTCGGTGATACCGCCCTGTTGCGTTCATTGGGCTCCCAGGCCTATTGTGAACATCTGATAGAGCAATCATCAGTGGATGAGGTTGTCCGAAGGAGAATACACCTCGCTGCTGAGAAGATTGGCGTCCTGCTGGCCGAACTCTTTGATATCATGAATCCAAACCAAATTATTCTCGGAGGGAACAACTGGAAGCTCTTTCCCATGATGAGCCCCATCATCAAGGAGTCCTGTAGGGGAGTGTCAAACCTCGCCAGGGAGGTTGATATCCAGATCAGTTTCCTCCACCACAGCTGCAACGAACTCATCCTCCAGGGGGCAAGCGAGAAGGGCTTCAGGCATATCATCGACTCAGACAATCCTTTCGAACACTTCCTGACGCTCTGACCTTACGCACCTATTTCAGCTTCAGCTTGAATAATCGGGCTATCTTCTTCTGCTCATCGGTGGCAGTGGTGAAACTCTCATGCATAAGGTTCTCAAAACGGACGCGAGCATAGCTGGCCATGGTGGTCAGTGCCTGTTTGTATCCGCCTGCGGCATTCTCTTGGAGTACCCTGTCCATATGCGAGGAGATGACAAGTGAAAGGAACTGCAGGAAGGCGCGTCCTGAGAAGATATAGGGGTCATGGACTTCCAGAAGCCTGCAGTCCTCCTCATTTTTCATATCATCCCATTCCGACTCCAGATGGTTGCGGTTCAGGTAGGTGTGCAAAGCTTCCTGGGCATCCTCCTCGCTGTTGGTCAGCAAGGCCCAGAAGCCAGCATTCGATTGTTCGAACAGAGCTTGCGGATCACTGCGAAACATGACCCTTCGATACCCCTTCTGGGAATACTTCACCTCAAAATATTCATCGTAGAGCCTTTGGTGCTCATCGACGAGGTTGTTCTCCAGCAGTTCGCTCTTGCAGGCGAACAGGATATTGGAGAGGTTTCTCTTCTGTTCCTCCCTCCAGGAAGCCTCAAAGTAGATATGGACAAACCCTATCCCTTCCTGTTCAACAGTAATTGCCTGGAGGGTAGTGCCCTCCCTTGTCTGGAAGGGTGGGCTGTGGAGGATATCCTGCTTGTGCTCGCTGATGATTCTTGCAAGCCATTTCTTCTGAGAGGGGATACGGATGAGAAATTTCTGATCCATTTCCACAAGGGCACGTATGCGTGACCGTGCATAGAAAATCCTGTTGAGTACCAACGTCGTGTTTCCCAAGGAATCGAGGCCTGTGCGGAAAGGGAGGATGTCCAGGGTAGGGATATCGCGCATGTTTCCCCCAAGGACTGTGTAGTTGGCCGGGCGTGAGGTACTCTTGTCGGTGACAATGACGATATTATTCTCCTGAAGTGCCTCCTTGTCCCTGTTATGCCCGTAGTAGAGGTACTGGTTATGGCTCCTGTAAGAGGCAACGCTAGATAAGTCGTACAGCAGATGCTCTCCCTTTCTGCCAGTCTTTGCCCAGCTTTCAAAGAAATGGCCCTGTCTGCTCTTGTTCAGGGTCTTCAGCAGGTCCTTGATAGCTTCAAAATCCCTAGGTTGCCTGTCGGTATAGAGCGAGGTGAGCCAGGACTCGGCTTTCGAGAGCTGGTTGTCTTCGCTGACCAGGTAGAATACCAAGGCCTTGATCATCGCCACCTCATCTTCAGTGAATACTCTCTTCAGATGCAGGCTGAGCTTGCTCTGTACAAATACCTTTTCCAGGAGGAGGACGCTTCCTATGGGCTGGATGAAGGCGATTTTTTCCTCCTTGATGGACATCTCCATCTCCTGTTCGCCCAAATACCGATGGTTATAGATTGGCTCTTGGGTGTTTTTGTCAATCTTGCCGATACAACGACGTATGTTACGAGTCTGTTTCTTTACAGAATCCCAGTAATGTTGGTTCTGATAGAGGTAGACAACACCTGTTTTCTTGTTTTTTATACGTATAATCTTCGGTTTTGATAAAATATTATCCATGTTATATTTTATAACATGATATGGGGGGTAAAACAAGCCTAAGTGATATTAGTGTAAGGATTTGTTGCCAAATAATATATTTATTGAGAATTAATAAGTTTATCAAATAATTCCTTATAGAGTAATGCTTAATGACTCAAAGGGTTGTGTAAAATATATATGTAATGTTACAATATGGCTATATTTCACACCAAAGGAGAAATGTAATGAAGACAACTATACCTATGAAAAAAATCCTGGTAATGGCAGCGGTTATGATCGCCCTTATGATCCCGACACTGTTTGCCCAGGCTCAGAGTGAAGATGCGAATACCATCTCATTTGCCGGATCGGGTGGGTATCCCCCCTTTAACTATATAACCGACAACGGGGATGTCATTGGCTTCGATGTCGATGTCGCCCAGGAGATCGCCGATCGCCTAGGAATGAAGATGGAGTACAAGACCACCGCTTGGGATGGCATTGTCGAAGGGCTGAGAGCAAAGCGCTATGACGGTATCCTTGGAAGCATGGGCATCACACCCGAAAGAGAGGAGCGCGTAGACTTCTCGATCCCCTACTACTATAGCGGACCCCAGCTTATCGTACGCAAGGACAGCCCTATCAAGGATCCTTCAGACCTGAAGAGTACGGATGCTGTCGCCTTGGTAACCGGTACAACCTTTGAGCAGGACGGAAAGAAGCTCGGTGTTGAGGTGAAGCTGTACGAGGATGACAACCAGACCCTGATGGAACTGATCAACGGTCGTGTAGAGGGAGTCCTTACCGATAGGATTGTCGGGCTCAATGCAATTGGCAAGCTCAAGGGTGGAGATACCCTTACCCTGGTAGGGTCAACACTACGTACCGAGACCATGGGGATTGCCTTCCATGAGGATGCTGATGAACTGCGAGAGAAGGTCAATGTAATCCTTGCAGAGATGTTTGCTGACGGGACCATGAAAGAGATCAGCGGCAAGTGGTTCAACGGACAGGACATCACCGTAAAATAAGGTATAGGTAGTAGACTATGGACATATTTCCTTGGGATTTTACTGTAATCCCCCAAAAATTCTTCTTGTTTGCCAGTGCCGCAAACTACACACTGCAGATAACTTTCTTTGGCGTACTGCTGGGATTGCTCATCGGGTTGGTTGTGGCATTGGGCAGGCTTTCAGAAAACAAAGTATTGTCATCAATATCGAGGGCGTACATCTTCCTGGTTCGTGGAACACCACTTCTGGTGCAGTTGTTCATAGTCTATTACGGACTGACTTCGATCGTTACCATCGATCCCATACCCTCGGCAGTCATCGCACTGGCTGTTCATAACGGAGCCTATATTGCCGAAATCTTCCGTGGTTCGATCCAGTCGATCCATTACGGACAGATGGAGGCGGCCAGGAGCATCGGGATGAGCCAAGGCAAGGCCATGCGCAGGATTGTCCTGCCGCAAGCCTTCAAGCGTGCTGTCCCTTCACTGGGAAACCAGCTGATCATCGCCCTCAAGGATAGTTCGCTGGCTTCCACCATTGCTGTCCCTGAGCTTATGCTCAAGGGAAGGCAGATGGGCTCCTCGACCTTTATGTACATGGAGATGTTCATCATCGTTGGTATCTGGTATTTGATAATGACCAGCATCCTCTCGTTTGTGATGAATCGTATAGAGGAAAAATTGAAGGTGAGTGACCGTGATTGATCAAGAAAATACAAAAAAAGAGACAAACGTGCCTCCCGTGCCAAAAGCAACCAAACAGCCAAAACCGAAAAAGCGCAAGGCTGATATGTCTGACCCTGATGCTCCGATCGTGAGAATTGAAGGGCTATGCAAGTGGTATGGTGAGTTGGAGGTCCTCAAGAACATTGATCTTGAGATCAAGCGTGGGGAGGTCGTGGTCATCATCGGAGCTTCCGGCAGTGGGAAAAGTACCCTGCTTCGCTGTGTGAACTTCCTGGAAAAAACCAAGAAAGGGAAGATCTACATCAGTGGCAAGCGCATCAAGCACAACGAGAAGGAGCTGAACAAGACACGCCAGGAACTGGGTATGGTCTTTCAGCACTTCAACCTGTTCCCCCACATGACTGTCGCCGGTAATGTGATGGAAGGTTTGGTGCAGGTCAAGAAGATGCCCAAGGACAAGGCACGAAAGAAGGCTGAGGTATTGCTGGAAAGGGTAGGGCTCTCCGATAAGGCGGATGTCTACCCTGCAATGCTCTCAGGCGGACAGAAGCAGCGTGTCGCCATAGCCCGTGCCCTGGCGATGGAACCCAAGGTCATGCTCTTCGATGAACCTACCAGTGCCCTGGATCCGGAGTTGGTCGGTGAGGTCCTTGCAGTAATGACCCAGCTTGCCAAGGAAGGTATGACCATGCTTGTGGTGACCCATGAGATGTGGTTCGCCAAGGAGGTCGCTGACCGTGTCATCTTTATGGATGAAGGGGTCATCATAGAGGAAGCAACACCTGAGAAGATGTTCAGCTCCCCTGAAAATGAGCGCACCATGGCATTCCTCAAGCAGATCCTTCCAAATCAGGAGTGATGGCAGATACAAGGAACTATGACTAGGTACAGAGTACAAGGCGCAAAGTGTCCGGTTGACCCTGTATTTGTAGGGGAGTGTAGGCCCTGATGAAAGCGTCCCTACAGATCAATCTCCCCCAAAGAAACGTGAGGGAAGGGGTATGCACAGAGCCACCAAAGAGTTGGTGGCTCTGTGTTGTCTTGTTTTGCCCCCATCCTCATTACATACATACCCAAACGTTTTTTTTACGATTTTCATTTTCTGCTTTGTTCCACTCCTATGACCACAAGAAATATTCCTACACATTGCCCATATTGACTGTTCTGCAAAACCACATTTGTGGCTATACTTCCTGTGGAGGATTCTTATGGCCCTGATACATCTTTCCCTGTTCTCTGATACCCTCATGATGGACACCTCTGTCACCGTCATCTTTCCCCAGGACTGCCAGCGCATACCCCCTGAGCGCAAGTCCCTCTTCAAGGGCCCCTATAAGGTCCTGTATCTGCTGCATGGACTCAAGCAGGATGAGACGAGCTGGATCAGGATGTCCTCCATCGAGCGCTATGTCAGCCAGCTTCCTCTGGTGGTTGTCATGCCCTCGGTCCATCGCTCGTTCTATACCGACCAGGTACGGGGCTTTCCCTACTTTACCTATGTTGCTGATGAACTGCCCCGGATCATGAAGGATATGTTCAACATCTCCGATAGGCGTGAGGATACCTTTGTGGCAGGACTCTCCATGGGAGGCTATGGGGCCTTCAAGCTTGCTCTCTCCCGTCCAGAGCAGTATGGGTATGCAGCGAGCCTGTCGGGGGCACTCGACCTTGTAGGCCTGCGTGCCCAGCAGGAGGATTCCTCCAATGATGCTGAGATGGAGAATACCTTTGGAGACCTTGATGAGGTAGAGGGGAGTAGGCATGACCTGTTCGCCTTGGCCAAAGATGTAGGCTCTCCCAAGCCGGAACTCTTCATGACTTGTGGTACTGAGGATTTTGTCTATGAGGGAAATGTTCTTTTCCGTGATACCTTTACAGGTATACTTCCCATAACCTACCACGAAGAGAGTGGGGACCACTCCTGGCAGTACTGGGACAGGAACATCAAGCGGGTGCTCTTCTGGCTTCCTGTAGTGGCTGACAAACAAGAGAAATAACAGGTGCCCAGCCACTTAAGGTGTTTCAACTGCTTGGGCTTTTGCAATCATAGGTGTAGGAAACGAGAAAAGGAGTAAGGGGTCCTGCAGTAAAAAATCCTATTCCTATACGCCTGCCACTGCCAAAGGCATTGCCAGGGGAACCCAGCTGGGATCGAGGGTGAAGACTACATCAGCTTCTACCCAGGAAGAGTAGCTTCTGAGGTCTTGGAGTATCTTCGCCCTGAGGGAATCAAGCTCGCGCAGGCTACGCTCCTTCTTCAGGTAGAAATAGAGTGTTACCGACAAGCTTCTTCCGTGTTGGATGGCAAACAGGGAGGACTTCCTGAACCCCTCTCTCTTCACATGTCGCTTTGCAATGTGCTCAAGGTCCCTCTGGATGGAAGAGGCTGGGGCAGCACCAAGCAGTTCCCTGCTGCTTTGTAGGAGCTGACGAATCAGCATGGGAGAGAGTCCTACGATAAAGAAGATGGTAACGATGGGATCGATGTAGAGGGCAAGGTTTGTATACCCTTTCTTGTTTGCAAAGACGATGAGGACCATGGCAAGCACAGCTGCCAAGCTGATGGCAGAATCTATGAGCCATGAACGCCCTTCGACACGAAGGACCGGGGAGTTGAGCTTCTTTGCCTGGATGGCAAGTACCCCATAGACTACGAGACAGACTGCCAGGGAGAGTATGTTGATCTTCAAAGCGATGTTGACATCGATGGCATACCCACCGGTAAGGATGGCATAGAGGGCACTGGCTGCGATACTGAAGGTCATCAGTAACATGACAATTGAACGGATAACGATGAAAAAGGGTTCAAAGGCACTATAGCCGAACTGGAATTCCTTGTTTTCCTTGCGGAACAGCAAGGTGACAATACGTCCTGATCCTAGGATAAACATGCTTTGAATCAAGGAATACAGTCCGTCAAACAGCATTGAATTGGAATTTGCCTGTATTGATGCGACAACGCTCAAAATGCCAAAAGCAAGGCATACTGCGGTTGTTACCCGTAAGAGAAGAAGTTCGGTCTTTTTGTTACTCATAATCCACGTATTCTTATGCATGGCGTTCATTCGCCGATTGTAGGGATATCTATCCTCACCACTGTCGTTTGTGTCCTACGTATAGGGCATGTGCAATAAGAGATGCACTTCTTCCGACAATATGCATTTTTAGTTTAGATTCATTCTACCACGTTCCCCTCACATGGTGCAAGGGTGTACTCCCAGTCCCGATTTTGACTGGTAAGCGTTCTTCTGGTATAGGTATCCTTGGTTTTTTTTGTAATATGCAGTAATATTCACTTGCCTAACTCAGGTAAAAAACTTATCCTTATTGATAACTTTTATCTTTAATAATCCATATAGCATTAATTTCTATAAAGAGGTATCGCATGAAATGTACAGTAAAGACCTTGTCCATTCTCCTGCTACTGATCCTCCCCTTATTGTTGCTCTCCTGCACAAAAACTGAAGAGGAGCCTCTGGTACTCGATGAAGTCGCTGCAGCTACCGACTATACCCAAGTTGTCTCATCGGCTGTAGAGGTAAAGCAAGCAGCGCTGCGCGACCGTGTGCTCGGCAGTGGAACCATCCAGGGGCGTGAGGAGGTCAGTGTGAAATCTCGAGCATCGGGGGTCATACAGAGTATCGACTTCAACCTTGGCGAAATGCTTGAGAAGGACCAGGTACTGCTTACCCTTGATGACACCATCGCAAGGCTGAACGTAAGCCAGCTGGAAAACCAGTACCAGAACAGCCTCAAGGAACTTAAGGCTAATGAGCAGCTCTACGAGAGGGGAGCGATCTCCCTTGTCCAGCTGACACAGACCCAGAGCAGTGTTGACGGCCTTGCTGCCCAGCTCGAGCAGGTGAGGAACAACCTGAAGAATACCCAGGTAAAGACCCCCATTGCAGGAAGTGTAGCCGAAAAGACCAATTTGGTTGTAGGTGACCTTATCCAGGCTGGACAGCAGATAGTTCGAGTAGTCGATTTGAAAAGACTTCGCCTTACCCTTCCTGTAGGGCAAAACCAGCTCTTCCTCATCAAGGAAGGGGCACCTGCTGTCATAACCATCCGAACCCCTACCGAGACCATAGAGGCTGAAGGGGTGGTAAGTGCCATCAGCGCAAGCAGCGATTCCCGCACAGGCAGCTGGTCCGTCCTTGTTGACTTCATCAATCCCAGGCCATCGCTGATAAAAGCCGGCATCTCAGCGGAGGTGACCATCTTCAACGAAGATGCCCCTACCTATACCCTAGTTCCGAACTCTGCCATGGTCTACCGCGATGGGAAGACCTCGGTCTATATGGTTGAAGGCAGCAGTGCGAGGAAGGTGCAAGTGCAGGTTGTGGACCAATATGGGGACCAGAGTGCTGTCGAAAGCATGGAGAAGGGTGTCACCCTGACAGGAAAGAAGGTGTTGGTCAGTGCCCTGTCGCGTATTCTTGACGGGACTTCTGTCGTCACTCAAGAAACCTAAAAAAGGAACCGATTATGGAAAACCAGAAAGGATTTAGCATAGGCCGGTTCTCAGTGACCAAGCCTGTGCTAGTCAACATTCTCATGATAACAGTCCTCACCTTGGGCGTTTTGAGCCTGGTGCGCTTGCCTCAGGAGCAGTTTGCCGAGATACCCTTTTTCTGGGTCAATGTCATTGTCCCCTATCCTGGGGTTGGGGCTGAAGACCTGGAGAGTTCAGTCACCATTCCTGTGGAGAATGCCTTCCAGGGAATTGACAAGCTGAAGAAGATCAGCTCGACAACCAGTGAAGGCCTTTCAGTGGTACGGGTTGAGTTTGATGACGGCATCTCAAAGCAGGAGTTCAAGTCCCTCTATCAGGATGCCCAGACCCGGTTCAGCCAGGTGACGCTGCCTGACGGAGTGCTGAGCCCCATTGTCGATGACTTCTCCTCTGCCGACTTTTTGCCGGTCATTGAGGTGGTCATTAGCGGCAATCTCCCCTATGAGGAGCTTCGTGAGCAGGCCGTCTCCCTCAAGAACAAGATCCTGAAGGTCAAGGATGTCTCCGATGTCGAACTCCTCGGCCTTCCTGACCGCCAGATCATGGTGAACCTCGACAGCAGCCGTCTCATTGCCCTTGGCCTTACGGTAAATGAGGTAGTCAGGGCCATAGGCGATCAGAACAGTGCCATTCCCAGTGGCACCTTGAGTACGGACTCAAGGGAGTATCTGCTGCGCACCCTAGGTTCCATTAAGAGCATCTCTGATTTTGATTCAGTCATCGTACGACGTTCGGCAACAAGCGAAGGTGTGGTGCGCGTCAGTGATGTCGCAGAGGTGGTCGATGGGTTCGACCCCGATTCCTCCCTTGCCCGATTCAACGGCAAGCCTTCAGTGAACCTGCGCGTAACCAAAGTGGTGCAGGGCAGTTCAGTCTCTGTTGTCGAAGGGGTCACCCAAATCGTTGAGGAAGCCCGGCTGAAGAACAACGGGGGAGCGAATCTGACCCTGTTCAATGACTCGACGGTGCAGATAGCATCGAGCCTTGCAGTCCTATCCAGCAATGCCCTGATGGGCCTGTTCCTGCTGGTACTCATTCTCTGGCTGTTTATCGGCTTGCGTAACGCACTCATTACGGCGTTGGGAATTCCGGTGACCTTTGCCCTTACCTTCTTGGTGTTGGACCTCCTTGGGGAGACCATAAATACCAATACCCTCTTTGGTCTGGTACTGGTCCTCGGGCTTATCGTCGACCATGCGATCGTGATCATAGAGAATGCCTACCGACTGCAGTCCAACGGCATGCTGCGTCATGACGCGGCCATCGAGGGGTCAAATCAGGTCATTTGGCCGGTAGTTGCAGCAACAGCCACCACTGTTGCCGCATTCCTGCCGCTGATGCTCCTGCCCGGAACCATCGGAAAATTCCTGAGGGTCATCCCCCTGACAGTCACCATCGCCCTCATAGTCAGTACTGGTGAGGCATTGTTCTTCCTCCCCAGCCATTATGCGGAGTGGGGACCACGGGAGAAGTCCAAACGGAAGAAAAAGAAGGAGAGCGGTGCTTGGTTTGATCCCATTCAGCGTGGCTATGTCAATCTTCTGACGAAGACATACCGTTTCAAGGGCTTGTTGCTGTTCCTGGCCCTGGCCCTTACTGTCGGGGTGTTCTCCCTGGTAGGTATGCTCAAGCAGGACCTGTTCTCTGCAGAGGACTACAGCTACTTCAATATTGAAATAATTACTCCTCGGGGTACCTCCCTTGATGAGACGAACAGGATCGTAACCCAATATGAGAAGGTCCTGCTCGATAAGGTGGGCAATGGAGAGATCCTTTCCATCAGCACCAAGATTGGGACGCTGGGCAGTGGGGAGGCAAACTCCACCAAGGCCCAGATAACTGTCGACCTCTCTGAGATGGATGAGGGAAGGATGCGCAGTATCAATGAAGTCATCACTGAGGTGCAGAATGAGACCTACTATATCAGCGGAGCTGAGCAGGTTTTCTTCCGCAAGGCACAGAACGGACCTCCGACTGCCGATCCCTTGAGCTTCCGCTTCACCGGGGATGAGTACAAGCAGCTTATTGACAGCTCCAATGCGATCATGAACCTGTTGTCCTCCATCGATGGTGTCACCAATGTGGAAAGCGACTTTGTTGCAGGAAGTCCCGAACTTCGTATTCGCATCAACCAGGAGCGTGCAAGCGCCCTGGGTGTGAGTGTAGGTAGCGTAGGATCGTACATACGAGCACGCTTTGACAGTATTCCTGCCGGTCTTTTCTTCGAGAAGAACGAACAGATAGATATCGTGGTCAGGTTTGCAAGCTCTGATTCAAGACGGTATGAGAACCTCGAACAGCTTCTCATACCCACCGATGATGGAAGGCTTGTTCCCCTCTCAAGTGTTGCAACCATTGAGCTGGACAATTCATTGGGTACGATACGGCGGGTGGAAGGCAAGCGAGAGGTAACCGTTACGGCAAATGCGATTGACAGCGTTGACCTGAAGGCGGTCAACCAGCAGGTCGAGCAGCTGTGGCAACAGAGCCTGGCAGAGCGCTATCCTGATGTAGCATTTGGAGTCGGTGGTGAGTTCAGTGACTTCAGCACCCTGATCTTCGATATCCTGCGGGTCTTTGTCCTGGGAATTTTTTTGATGTACCTCATCCTGGGAACCCAGTTCAACAGCTACAGCCAACCGCTGCTGATCCTTTTTTCCGTACCCTTTGCCTTCATAGGGGTAGTGCTTTATCTCTTTGTCTCAGGGACTCCGCTCTCCACGACGGTCATCTACTCAGGTGTTGCCCTGGCAGGTATTGCAGTCAATGATGCGATCGTGCTGATTAGCTTCATCAATGAGTTGCGCAAGGAAGGCAAGGCAGTTGGCGAAGCAATTAGGGAAGCGGCCCAGACACGGCTCAGACCTATCATCCTTACCTCGCTGACCACCATCGTAGGCTTGTTGCCTACAGCTATCGGCGTCGGTGGATACTCAGTGGTCTGGTCCCCTATGGCAAGTACCATCATCTTTGGCCTGATGTTCTCCACCCTGACCACCTTGTTCATCATCCCGATGTTGTACGGAACCATTTACGACAAGAAGAAACTAAGGAGTGCACCATGAGAAAGTTCCTTACACTATGCATCATAGGGTTACTGACAATACATCTCCCTCTTACTGCCTCCTCCTACCCCAAGCTGGACAGCCGCTATGAGCTTGGGACCGAAGAGACAGTCGTCCTGGAACAGGAAGCCTTGCAGGCATTTATCCTACAGTGGCAGGAGAGGGACCTGCCTACCTTCTCCCAGGCTGACCGGATGTTGAGAGAAGCGCTCAAGGCAGGCAACCTCAACCTGGAGCAGCTGGAATCCCTATACAGGATGCAGGCAGAACAGCTTGCTTTTCAGCAGAAGGAACAGGGGTTCAAGTTTGGGCTCTCTTCCTCACCGCTATACTCACTGAGCAGGGCTCCTGCTAAGGGAGCAGGATTCGATACCAAGCACTCCTTTGGGGTTGGAGCGAGTATCAGCACGAAATTGCCAACTGGTGCCAGTGCCTCCCTCTCCTTCAAGCAAAGCTCAAGCTATGCTTTAAGCAGCATAGCCGGCTCCACATGGGATTGGACGCACTCTCCCTCTGTTGGGCTGACTGTCTCCCAACCCCTCTGGATCGGAGATGGCTTGCTAGATGCCAAGTATGCTGACAAGCAACTTGAGAAGCAGGGTATTGCCCTAGGGAACTCCAGGCTCTCAGTCGACCAGCTGACAAGTGCCCTTGTCTCCCAGGGTAACAGCCAACTGTCGGCCTTGCAGGCTCTGATGGAGAGTCGTTTCCTGTTGGGTGAACAACTAACCCTTGAACTGGCCTCCCTCAAGGATGCCCAGAAGGATCTCGCAGAGGGTAGGATAAGCCGCAATGCCTATGAGGGCAGGACGCTCATCCTCAACCAGC
>CAZTXW010000002.1:0-71496 GCA_964617345.1 uncultured Sphaerochaeta sp.
AACTGGAGAGAGTCCTCCTGTTTATATGTTGCAGTAATACCTTGTACAGCCCCCAGAGTACCGAGGGGTAGAGAGAGGAGGGCCATGAATAGTAGAATGGGTATTACTCTTTTCTGCATGGTTAAATGTTACACTTAATACCCTTAAGGGGTCAAGACAGGACTCTTCTAGCCTTCTCTAATCAATCGGAGTAATAGTTACTACGATGGTATCCATATAGTCGCCGGAAGGTGCAGCTTTTGCAACAACAGGTGAAATGCCGGTGATGTATATGTTTTGTGTGTTTACGCCATCAGCGAGAGGGGTCCAGGGGATGGAGACATCCTTTACTACAGCCTGACCAAGGAATTTTAGCTGATACGGTATAGCATAGAGCGAAGGGTTCCCAGTTGGGCGTAACTCAAAATAGGAGCTGCCTGGGAGTTTGGAAAACTCTATGTCCACCCCATACGTAGTGCCTGTCGTCGTATTGCTAAGGTTCAGCTCAGCTTTTGCTATCTTTGTGGCGCTTGCCGAGTATCCATCGGGCAGGGAAAAGGCCTGCTCTTCCAGTATGGAGAATCCATAGATTGCATTGTCCGGTGGGTCTCCATAAGGCAATGCAGGCGTACCTGGGGGGATGACCGAAGGGGGGTCCTGGGGAGGCCCTCCTCCTGGGGGTATGGTCTGTCCGTTGATCGGGACATAGATATTGTTGCTCATCTGGTTGTAGATGCCCTGGTCGTTGGGTGCCACGGCCACATTGAACGACCCGATGGTCCCACTTGTCATGGTATAGACGGCACCCGGCTTATAGATGGAGGCGTCATGGTCACTGAGGAAATAGAATTTAACTTCAAAGACTGAGACTCCAAGGGCATCTTCTGTCGTGGTCAGGGGGGCAGTCCCTCCGCTACCCCAGAGCTTCCGATACCCAGTCACTCCCAGTTCTGTAGTCACCGCAGCAAAATAAAATATGGTAGTCTGCGTCTGGTAGACAGGCAACCCTGTCTGCCAGTGGTTGTACCAGGTGACAGGGCCGCTGAACTGGAAGGTATTGGATATCTGCACATTGACCAGGCTTGGCTGATAGAGTGTCTCTGTTGCAGTCGCCGTTATGGTGAGGGTGCCCAGATGAGCTACGAAGTCGGTAGGTGCAAAGGGTGTTGTCCCCGTGGTAAAGGAGAGGGAAGGGGAAGGGGTATACGTGGCAACGATTGCCGCTGCAAGTGGCAGGAGGGTGAGACCAAGGAGTACAAGGAGGGCCAGGTATCTTTTTCTCATACCCTAGTATAACGATGTTATTACTGGGAATACTAGGGAGAGCCCTCTTCATATTTGGGAGAAAGATGCATTTTGCGCTTTGCTCGGAGAGTTATGAAGAGGCCGCCCTTGCAGCAAGACGCTCACGAAAGAGCCTGAGCTTATCGGAAATTTCCCCTGCCTCCAGAGGGCGAGATGGGTCTTCCTCGTCAAAGAGGGCCTTGGGCATCTCCTCAAGGAAGCGTGATGGAAGGCTGGTGACCAAATCGTTTCCTCGCTTGCGTTTCTCACAGGATGAAATGACCAGTACCCGTCTGGCACGTGTTATGGCGACATAGAAGAGCCTGCGCTCCTCATCGATATTCTTCGGGTCCTCCTCGATGGCTCGGGCATGGGGGATGTAGTGGTCCTCCACCCCAGCGAGGAATACCGTATCGAACTCAAGGCCCTTGGAGGCGTGGATGGTCATGAGTGCTATCTTGCCACTGCCATCCTCATCGACCTGCTCCTTGCCGTTTATGCTGAGGCGGTTAAGGAAGTCGAACAGGGAGGAGTTGCTGTTCTCGGCGTTTCGTTCCCAGCGGGAAAGCATGTTGCACAGCATATCTATGCCCTTCATCTTGAAGTTGACCAAACCCTCATTTTCCGGATGCTCGTTTTCCAGAAGCTCCTTGTACCCGATCTCCTTGATGAGGGCCCTGAGGATCATGGCCCGGTTGCACCTGGGGGTGAAGATCTGGTCGTGGTACTCGTTGATGAGGTCTACAAACCGCTTGATGGCCTTTTGCATTCCCTCGCGTATCTGGTTGTCGGTGGCTATCGCCATAAGGGAGAGTGCATCGAAGAGGGAGAACTTGTGGTCCTCGGCAACCTTGCGCATTTTTTCCAGGGTAGTGCGTCCGATACCCCTTCTGGGGGTGTTTATGATCCTCAGCAAGTTGATGTCGTCATCCTGGTTTGCCAGGACCTTCAGGTAGCTGACGATGTCGCGAATCTCCTTGCGGTCAAAGAAGCTCTGACCGCCGGTTACCTGGGAGGGGATGCCACGTTCGGTGAACCGGGTCTCCAGGTTCGCTATGAGGCCGTTGGTACGCACCAGTACCCCGAAGTCAGAGAAGGGTCGGTCCTCCTTCTTGTGTGAGGCCATGATGCGGTCGGCTATCACGGTGGCCTCATCATCATCATCGGAGGGGTGGATCAGATTGATGGAACTTCCCTTGCCGCTGTCTGTCCAGAGGTTCTTCTCCTTGCGTGCCTGGTTGTGGACTATGAGCTTGTTGGCCGCTTCAAGGATGGTGCCCGACGAGCGGTAGTTACGCTCCAGCTTTATCTGAAGGTGTTCGGGAAAGTCACGTTCGAACATCACCAAATTCTCGTAGTTCGCCCCTCTCCAGCTGTAGATGCTCTGATCGTCATCACCGACGACACAGAGATTTCGGCTCTCCTGGGCAAGCATCTCCACCATCCTGTACTGGGCAAGGGAGGTGTCCTGGAACTCATCGACCAGGATGTGGGTATACCGGGCCCTCAGGGCCTCGAGCACCTCAGGTTTCTTCTCGTACAAATCAATGGGTTTCATGATGAGGTCATCAAAGTCAACGGCATTGTACGCCTTGAGATGCTTCTCATACTCGCTGTAGAGGTTGCGAATCTTATCGGAGGAGGCTGAGGTGAATACCTTGCGCCTGGTCTTTATATCGGAAAACAAGGCGGACAGTTCATACAGGTCAAAGCTCTCAACCACATAGTCGAGATTGAGGATGACCTCCTTGAGCAGGGCCATCCTGTCGTTGGTATCGTAGACAGTGAAGTTGTTCTTGAAGCCGAGGTGCTGGATATACTGCTTGAGTATGCCCATGCCAAAGGAGTGGAAGGTCGTGCTGGTAAGCTTCTTCAGCTTGAGCCCTGTCAGGGCCCGTATGCGCTCGCCCATCTCCTTTGCCGCCTTGTTGGTGAAGGTGAGGGCCAGAATGTTCGATTCGTCGATGCCGCTTTCGAGCATATGGGCGATGCGATAGGTGAGCATGCGGGTTTTACCACTGCCAGCCCCTGCGATGACCAAAAGCGGTCCGTCAAGCTTTGAAGCAGCCTGACACTGCTCAGTATTGAGTTCTTTTTCTAGATTGAAATGCATGATACCTCAGATTCGTTTGATGAAGACCGAGTCGATACCCACTCCCAAGACAACGAGGGAGGTGACAATGAGACCGGAGACGATGACTCCGCCGAATACTGCCATCATGGTCTTTCCCTTGTCAAGGCCCAGAATCCAGGAACCGAGGGTTCCAGTCCAGGCTCCGGTTATCGGCAAGGGGATCGCGACAAACAGCATGATGCCCCAATAGCCGTACTTGCTCACCTTGGGATAGACGCGTCTTTGTGCCTTGGCAACAAACCTATCAAAGAAAGAGGTGTACCAAGCCCAGTGGGCATGGAAGAGTTTGTGCACAGTTGCGAGAAATGTATAGGCGATGGGTGCTACAAGGGCATTTGAGAGGATGCACAGAGGCGTTGCAAGCAATAGTGATGCACCGTTGAAGTATGCGTAGGGAATGCCTCCTCTTAGTTCGCTGATGGGTAAGAGGGAGAGCAGGACACTGATAACGAGAGTGGTGAGGCTCATGGTATTTCCTTATTCGTGATGGTGTTCGTCTACTTCAATGGCATGTGCCGGGCAGACCTCATGGCAGCAGTAGCAACGCACGCATACCGTTTCGTCGATGATGATGCTTTTCCCCTCAAGGTGCAATGCATGGACCGGACAGATCTCAATGCACTTGCGGCATTGGATGCAGGGCTCGGTAAGAAATATTGGTGCCTTGCGCTCGCGCTTCACCCTCCAGCGAATGTACCGGCTGAGGAAAAAGGGTGCGATGAGGGAGTGAAAGAAGCTTGTCTGCTTCTGCTGTGCTATCCTCACAAAATTCTCCACCACCAGGTCATTTGCATCAAGGAGCGGATAGGAGGAGGGAGGCGAACCCTCGTTCCGCCTCAAGCCCTCCGCTATGATGGGGATGGTAAGGGGGTCATAGCCCATGACCACAGCCTGGGCGTAGTCAAGGCTGAGGGCGTCCCTTGAAGCCAGGATGAGGCCCATATGCCTGGGCTTGCCGTTGGCAGGGCCAGGGCCTTCCATTCCGATGATGCCATCCATGATGGAGAAGGATGGCTTGGCAAGGGAGAGGATCCCCACCATAAGTGAGGCGAAGAGTTCACGTGTGGGAAAGGCTACATGGCAGGGGCTCTTGTGCAGGCCGGGGACTAGGCCGAACAGGTTCTTCACCGCCCCGGTGCTGTACATCAGCTGGTGGGTCTTGAGCTTGGGCAGGCTGAAGAGCAGGTCAACCTCCTCAAGGATCCCTGCAAGGGGAAGGCTCTTGTTTCTGGTATAGGGCACGAGCTTTGTCGTGGGATTCTGGGTAAAGTCGACCCACAAGACCCCCTCATCCCTACAGACTTTGTCCAGTCCGCAAGCGCGTGGGACAAAGGCAGGACCCTGCAGGCCAGGGGAGTCCCCTATCAGTATTTCCTTAGCTCCCTGGGCCTTGAGCAGATGGATCACAGCTTTCACCACAGCGGTGTTGGTGGTGATGCACCTCTCTTCTCTGGCGTCGGACAAGACATTGGGCTTGAGCAAGACACGCTTGCCAGCGACAGAGGGCATTCCAGCTGCAAGGCAGGCCTCCTCTACAGCAAGATCCACCTTGTTCTGGTCATAATTCTCACACCGGACTATTGCAACACTACTCATGAAACTCTCCTGATAAGGCAAAAATACAAGGGGCCTCTGCCATTGGCCCTGTCTGGCAGGATGATGGAGCCGTAGCCACACGGCTCGGAGCCAGAAGCCGCGATAGGCTCCAGGACAAACCTGTCAGGGCGTTTTGCGAACAGCTTTCCGATGACACCCTCATTTTCTGCAGGCTCGATGGAGCAGGTGCTGTAGAGGATGAGTCCTCCGACCTTCACCGCTTCCAGTGCGGCTGCAAGCATGGCGAACTGCTGGATGGCCAGGGCCTTGGGCCTGGAAGGTTTCCAGATCTTCAGGGCCTTGGCATCATTGAGGACATGACGCTCGCTCGAACAGGGCGCGTCAAGGAGGATACGGTCATAGGCCTCACTCTCGTACAGGCCCCACTTGGTGGCATCATGGGCGGTGACCTGGACACTCTCCTGCCAGGCTTGGGGAAGATGGTTCTTCAGCACTAACTTCAGCCTTCCCCTACGGGTGGCTGAGCGGTCATTGGCTACCAGATATCCACTGCCTTGCAACTCTGATGCCAATACCAGGCTCTTTCCACCCGGGGCTGCACACATGTCCAGGACATGCTCTCCCTTTTGGACACCAAGCAGGCGTGCTGCTATGATGGAGGCCTCATCAAGGTAGTAGGTTGCCTCCAGATGATCGCTGAAGGCTATGGGTTTTCGCTCTGCAAGCAAAGCGAGTTTCAGGTCTGCCCAGCGATCGCCATAGATGGTTTGGTAGTGGAGATCAAAGAGTTTTTCACCCTCAGCCTCCTTCTTGTTTTTTCCCATGGATTGACTGTAGCGGATTTTCAACCTCTTGTGAACCTTTTTTTGTTGTGCTATGCTCAGCCATGGCATATCTAACAGCGTTTCTGGAAGGAATCATTAGTTTTATCAGCCCCTGTATCCTGCCCATCCTACCCCTGTACTTTTCCTATCTTGCAGGTGGGGTAGCCGATGAGGCAAAAAAGGGTGTGCTGCTGAAGAATAGTCTGGCATTCGTATTGGGTTTCACCCTACTGTTTGTCGCCCTTGGAGCCGCTTCCACCACCCTAGGACAGTTCTTGAAAGACCATCTCCTGTTGATGAACAGGATAGGTGGGGTACTGCTGATCCTGTTCGCCCTGAATAACCTGGGTGTGGTCCTGGTTAAGGCTGTCAATACAAATCACAAGTTCCAGCTCAAGAGCATGGCGAACATGAATGTTCCCAAATCCATTCTCTTTGGCTTTGTCTTTGCCCTTGGATGGACACCCTGTGTCGGTCCTTTCCTGGGAGCTGCCCTGATGCAGGCTGCCAATGCGGCGCTCATCTACAAGGGAATGCTCACCCTGTTCTTCTACGCCATGGGCCTGGCCATTCCTTTCCTGTTCGCAGCACTCCTGCTTGAACAGCTAGAGGGAGTGTTCGCATCGATCAAGAAGCATTCAAGTGCCATCTCAGTGGTCAGTGGAATCATCCTGCTGGCCTTTGGCATATCCTTGGTGCTGGGATTCAACCCGGCAGCACTGTTTCTCTAGGAGTATTATTGCATGAAAAAGAATACACGGACCCTTCTCATTACCGTCATATCGTTTGCTGTGGTGATCACCATAGCAGCTGTCACCTACAATGTGTTGAAGGAGAATGCCCCGGCAGTCTCCTTTACCCCGACCCTTGCACTTGATACGCAAGAACCGCCAGCGAAGCAGCCTGAAATTGCAGGTCCGGTCACTACAGCTGACCAGCTTGCTACAGCCCCTGTCATCGACCCAGTACCTGATACGACTGTAGATTCACCAGATCCCGCCCCCAGCCAAGAGGAGCCCGCCCCTGATGCAGATACAGAAGAAAAGGGTCCTGTCATGCCTGATCTTCCCCTGACCCGTCTCGATGGGACGATGACCTCCTTCCACGACGTCAGGGACGGCAAGCCTGCTGTGATCAACTACTTTGCCTCATGGTGCCCACCGTGCAAGCAGGAGCTTCCTCACTTCCAGAAGGCCTTTGACGAATACGGGGACCAGGTAAGCTTCATCTTCCTGGATGCCCTCGATGGACAGCGTGAGACGCTGAAGACCATCAATGCCTTCATCAGGGATTTCCCGTTTACCGGACCGGTCTTCTATGACCAGGGTGAATTTGCCATGACCTTCCAGACCAACAGCCTGCCCACCACTGTCTTCATCGACAGGGAGGGCAGGGTGGTCAAGGGGTATCTGGGCTTTGTCCCTGAGGATGTCCTGTACGCAGATATAGCTGAGATTCTGGACTAGACCAGCTTGAGCATATAGCCGATAAAGAAGAGAGCGCTTCCCCCGATACAGAAGAGGTGCCAGATGGCATGGTAGTGGGGGATGCGCTTGTTTGCGTAGAAGAACACCCCTATCGTGTAGGTGAGCCCAGCTGCAATGATCCAGGCTATGATCCCCTCAGGCATGTGGGGGACGATATCCCCCCAGAAAAGGACCACAAGCCAGCCCATGGCTATGTAGAGCGCCACATGCAGGGCTCCCATCCTTCCCCAAATCAGTAGGGTGAAGAGGATGCCCACAAAGGCAATGCCCCAGACAAGGGCAAGTATCCCATACGCCTTGGATGTTCCCACGTACATGAGCATCGGGGTGTAGGTTCCTGCAATCAGAAAGTAGATGTTGCTATGGTCCAGGATCCTGCACAGCCTCTTGCCATCGCCATGGGGCAGGGAGTGATACAGGCTCGAGGCCCCGTAGAGCAAGATCATGGTAAGGCCCCAGATGACCATCCCTATCTTCATGGAGAGGGTCGGCAGGGCAGGGAGCCTGAAGAGTATGATGATGAAGGCCACGATGGCCAAAGCTGTTCCCACCAGGTGGGTGATGGCATTTTCCCTTTCTGCCTTGGGGTCGTCGTAGGTGTGTAGCGTAATGTGGCGTGCAAGCCAGCTCGTATCGGTTTTCTGTCGCATGATGGGATAGCTCCTTGGAAAAACCATACAGCCAAGGCTGGAAAGCGACAAGCATTTTTGGGATATATTACAGACTAGTCATGGTTTACTATGAAAAAGCCTGCCCACAGCGATATTGTAGGCAGGTTTCTCTGATGAAGGGTACCGGTGTTTTAGAGAATATGATCCAAAAACAGCTTGGTACGGTCACTTTTGGGGTTGGTAAACATATCCTTGGGGGTAGCGACCTCGACTATCTCCCCATCGTCCATGAATACCACCTTGTCAGCTGCCGCCTTGGCAAAGCCCATCTCGTGGGTGACCAGCAGCATGGTCATGCCGCTTTTTGCAAGATTGAGCATGACGTCAAGGACCTCCTTGATCATCTCCGGGTCCAGGGCACTGGTAGGCTCGTCAAAGAGCATAACCTTGGGATCCATGGCAAGGGCTCGCGCTATGGCCACCCTCTGCTGCTGGCCTCCGGAAAGCTGGTTCGGATGCACATCTTCCTTTTCTGCCAGGCCTACCATCTTCAGGAGCTTGCGGCCCTTCTCTGCAGCCTCCTTCTTGCCCATCTTCTTGACCTTGATGGGTGCTAAGGTGATGTTTTCCAAGGCGGTGAGATGCGGAAAGAGGTTGAAGGACTGGAATACCATCCCCACCTCCTCGCGTATCTTGCGCAGGTCCACCTTGGGGTCGACCACATCATCCTCGTCGATGAAGATGTGTCCGCCTGTAGGTATCTCCAACTTGTTCACACACCTGAGAAGTGTGCTTTTCCCACTGCCGGAGGGTCCGATGATGACCACGACCTCTCCGTTCTCCACGGTGAGGGAGGCATCGCGTACAGCCTTTACGACATCCTTGTCAGTTTGGTATTCCTTGGTGAGGTGTTCTATGCGTATCCTAGCCATTCTTGTGCAACCTTTCCTCGAGCATCCCTACGAGGCGTGAGAGTATGAGCGTGATGATCAGGTAGACCAAAGCGACGATGAGCATCGTCTCAAGGGAGAGGAAGGTTCGGGAGATGTACTCCCTCCCTTTTCTCAGGATGTCGCTCAGCGCAATCGCCGATACCAGTGAAGAGTCCTTGAGCATGGAGATGAACTCATTGCCTACTGCAGGCAGGATGACCTTCACTGTCTGCGGCAGGATGACATACCTGAATGCCTGGCTCCTGCTCAGTCCCACTGCAATGGCAGCTTCCATCTGGCCCCGGGGTATGGCCTGGATACCCGCCCTGACAATCTCACCCATGTATGCCCCGAAACAGATGGAGAGGGCGACAACAGCGGCCACCATCCCCTGGATCCTGAAGAACCGACCCATGGCATAGTAGATGAAGATCAACTGGACAAGCAGGGGAATACCGCGGATAAGTTCCACGTAGACACCGCTGATCATATTGACCCATCGTCTCTTGCTCACCGAGCCCAGTCCGGTAAGAGTCCCTATGATGATAGCTCCGATAATGGCGAGGATGGTCGCCTGGAAGGTTACCGGAGTACCTTGGATGACAACCAGGAAGATGTCCCTGAAGGGGTCTGGCTTGAAGATTACCAGAGACAGGAGGAGGGCAAGGCCACTGAAGAAGGTTATCCTCCAGGAGTTCAGGACATGCCCGTCCCCTTTGCGTGGTATCAGCACACCGTCGGTCATCTGGATGACGGGGTGCTTTCTCTTGTGGTCGGTAGGGTCTACCGATACCATTTTCTGCTTCGCCGTGTGCATCTGCAGGTCGTCAAATCTATTTTCTTCTTTATCCATGGTTACTCACTGATCATACTGAATTTATTTTTACTGCTAAGGGTAGTACTACATAATTATGCATATATTGTCAATACAATTGAATAAATATTCAAGGTATAGGGAGATAATGGACATGCCAGTACAAGGATTCCCAAAAGATCAGGACAAGGAAAAGCCGCCAACAGGCGGCTTCATCCATGAGTCTGAATCCATAAGATCCTACAGGATATTCCACTTTTTCTGCAGTTCAGCCATTTTCCCGGAAGCTACGATCTTGGCAAGTCCTTCGTTGACCAGGGTTATCAACTCTGTATTTTCCTTGAGCATCGCAATGGCGATGGGCTCTGGGTCGCCCAGGTCGCTTGCAGAACCGCTGACCTTCAGCTTGCTTGCATAGTTGGGGTTGGAAAGCACGTACTCGCTTGCTACGACAGAGTCAGTTACCACTGCATCGAGGTTGCCGTTGAGCATGTCCTCCACTGCAAAGCCGATCTCATCGTAGGCCTTGATGACCGTCTTCATGCTGGGATTGTCTGCAAGAAAGGCCTCAAGGAAGATGTGGCCTGTAGTGCCAAGCTGTACTCCAACCTTCTTGCCCTTCAGCTTAGCTGTAGAGCTAAGGTCTGTGGAGGCATTTGGAGCAAGTATTGACTGGGTGATGGTCATGATGGGGGTGGAGAAGCCCATGGTCTTCTTCCTCTCGTCTGTTACCGATACTCCCGATGCGACTGCATCGTATGCTCCATTGGAGAGACCGGCAAAGATCCCGTCCCATGCAACGTTCTGGATGGTTATATCGACATTCTGTACCTTGGCGATCTCTTTGACCAGATCGATCTCAAAGCCGACGATATCCCCGTTCTCATCCACAAACTCCAGTGGGGGCCATGCGCAGTTTGCTGCAAAGATGTAGGAAGGTTTTCCCGATTCTTCCTTGGTTCCTGCACTGAACAGGGGAACCAGTGAAACCAAGAGTATGACAATAGCTAGGGTGGCAAGTTTTTTCATAATGTAATCTCCTCATGTGTTATACAAGATAATGCATAGATATGCATTAAATGTCAACATAAATAGAATAATTATACAGATAAAAGTGAATGCATGCATAGGAAGATACTGTATCGGAGGCCACCGCTGAGTTTGCGCGTACACATAAAAAAGAGAAGGCTCGCCTATGATGCATCCAGGGAAGTCTGGTTGAGCCAAGCTTGCGCAAGACGCTCTCCAAGGGGAGCCGTCTGTTAGTTCAGGTTGGAAATATTCACGGTGATGGTGCCCGTATAGGTACCGCTCACATTGGAAGCTACAGCATTCTGGTTGATGCCGCTGACCTTGATATCCTTGGTGTTGGTGATACCAGGGACAAGGTTTGTCCAGAGCAGGGCTGCACCTTTGGTCACCTCGTCACTGCCAAGAAAGAGCCTGTAGTCTATGGGATTGCCAACTCCCTGGTTGGGGAACAGCTGAAAGGAAGTGGCGCTGCTGGTATCGGTGAAGACCAGCGTGATCTGGTACGTGGCGCCACTGGAGCCATGCATAACCTGTGCGTTTGCTTGCGTCAGGGTGGCCTTGTTTGTTCCATATGCCGATTCCAGGGTGAAGCTGGTCACAGAGTCCATGATAGTGAAGTAGAGGGAAGGCAAGAGCGGGACATCTCCATAGAAAAAACCAGGGGACCCAGGGTTTTCTGGGTCCGTATATGCTCCGGGTGATATGATCGGAGTGTTGTCTGGTCCGTCATTGCCATTGGTTACCACGTACGAACCTTTGCTCTCATCCACCACATTGCTTTGTGTGTATGTTCCTACATTGGTGGTTGGCGAATCGGCCACAGCTACACTGAAGAGGGGGTTGAAGTTGGAGGGAAGCGCATAGGGAGAGCCCAAGGTGAAATACTGCGATGGTCGCCATCCACTTGCTGCATTGATGCCACCGGTATTCTTGTTCACCAGGTACAGGTCCACATAGAAGGGATTCTGGGTAACGGTATTTGCTGACCAACTGATGATGGGACGAACATCGTCATAAAGGACCTGCAGCACAGGGGTCCCTCCCAGGCCGTTGGGATAGGCAACGCTATTGATGTAAAAGGCATTTGTCCTGATCACAGGCTGTTCACTGGCATAGTCCTTCATGAGGCCTGTGACTTGGATGGCACCACTTGCTTCTCCAATGTGTATAAATGAAGGCGAGTAAATCTCACCAGTGGTTGAAGTTATGACAAATCTTCCTAGTTTTGCTCCCAAAACAGATTGATGGGTGAAGGCACCTGGCGCAATTTCAAGGGTAATGGGACTTTCAGGGAAATAGGTGGCAGTGACACCTGCAGATGCATGGGACGGTAGGGTGAGGAGCAACAGGAGGATGAAGGGTGTGAGGCGGCTATATCTTGCTGTCATACTCGTTCTCCCTGCTTTCATCCCTTCCTTGTGGGGGGGTAGTACCTGTCTCATTGCGACCATACCCATCAGCAATCGGGATAGGCCTCAAAATCACCGCTATATCCGATAGTATAGCACACTCATATTCTGAAATGTACTAGGTGCCGCCCGAGTTGAGTGAGGATTTGCGAAACTTTTCTGGCATGCATGTGCTGATCTCCTCCTGCATGTGACAACGAAATCGTTGCAGTCTCATGAGGTAGGCATAAAAAAAGAGGGACCGAAGTCCCTCTTTCCCTAAGGCCTTTGCTCTTACAGCAAATTCCACTTCTTTTTCAGTGCATCGAAGGAGCCGTCAGCCATTGCCACTTCAAGGCCCTTGTTGATCAGGGCAAGCAGCTTGGTATCGTCCTTTCTTACTGCAATGGCGATATCTTCCTTGGTGAAAGGTTCGCCTGCAATGGAGAGGCGGCTCTTGTAGTTGTCGTTGGCCAGTACGAAGTCGCTGGCGATGATCGAGTCACAGACAGCTGCATCCACATTGCCGTTGAGCATGTCCTCGATGGCGAGGCCGATGTCGTCGTACGCACGCTTTTCAACCGGGTAGTTCTCCAGGGCAAAGTCACCGGTCGTCCCGATCTGCACACCGATTTTCTTTCCTGCCAGATCATTGATTCCCTTGACCTTTGCACTGTCCTTGGTGGGGATGATGACCACCTGGCCAGCTTCCAGGATGGTGGTGGAGAAAGCCATGACAGCCTTTCTCTCTTCTGTGACGGTGACCCCTGAGGCTACACCATCATATGCACCGTTGCCAAGACCTGCAAAGATGGTATCCCAGGGGACATTCTTCACGACCATGGATGCCCCTGCTTTCTCTCCGATGAGGGGGACGAGCTCTACTTCAAAGCCGGTCAGCACACCATTGTCTACAAACTCAAGGGGAGGCCAGGTGGCATCAGAGGCGAATACATAGGTTTTGGCTGTATCTTCCTTTGCTCCTCCTGCAAACAGGGAGAGGGAAACCAAGAGTACCAAAAGGATAACGGATATTTTTTTCATAGGGTAAGCTCCTTACATTAGTATAGAGCATGATGAATACTTATGCAAAAAGAGTCAAGCATATACGAATAAATATGCAGTATTGTCTTGCCTACAGCACTCCTTGCAGGAGGGTTCGCACACATCGTGTCGTCGGATGGGGACATCCTTGGCCATGTAGCGGTTGAACAGGGTATCATGATGAGAGGTTCCAGCTATCCAGCATGGGAACGCACCTATATACCGACAATGTACTGTGTGATCGTCAGGCCTATGATCAGGCCAAGGAGGGCTCCGCTCAATACCTGGCTGAATGAGTGACCCAGCATGGTCTTGAGATTTTCCGGATTGAACGGCCCTTCCCGATGGATGTCGCTCAAGAGGCGGCTCCACTCGTTGATGACTTCGGCCTGCTTACCTGCAGCACGCCTGATGCCCATCGCATCATGGATGACTATCGATGCAAAGGTGAACGAAATGGCAAAATACACGGTACCCACACCTACGGTCAAGGCTATGCTTGTCGTGAGGGCTATCACCCCTGCAGTATGGCTGGAGGGCATGCCTCCGGTACTGACCAGAAGCCTCCAGTCGAACTGTCGTTCAAGGATAGCGTTGATAAAGGGCTTGAGCATCTGTGCAACAAACACAGAGAGGGCTGCTGCTACAAACGGTGCATTGGAAAGGATGTCATTGTTCATAGCCCAAATGTATCCATTATTCCCTCTTTACGCAATATTGCTTCTTGCATTAGGGGTGCTAAACTTGCTATACATAGCCATATACGGGAGTCTGAGATGGAATTTTCCAAAGAAAAAGTTGATTCGATACAGTTTTGGGTGCTCAATGTGGCATCCTTTGTTGCTCAGCTCACCATTGCCATGGTCAATCTTGCCATGGTGTACCACCTGCGTGGGTATTTCCACCTGAGTGCAGACAAGATAGGTATTGCCGCATCCATCAGCACAGGTGCATACCTTCTGTTCTGCATACTGCTCTCCCCCTATACCGTGCACTTCAAACCCAGGAACCTGGTTGAGACATCCCTCTTGGGTATGGCCGTTTCAGTAGGATTCTTTGCCTCTACATCGAACCTCGCCGTAGCCTACATCTCTTTGGGCATCTATGGTGCATTCATGAGCCTGCTCTGGCCCCAGATCGAAGGGTGGTTCTCCCGGGGGAAGGAAGGGGCCTCCCTCAGCCGGGTCTCCAACGCCTTCAACTTCTCCTGGTCAAGTGGGGTAGGGGTATCTTCCTTTGTTGCAGGCCTGCTTGTCGAGCGTTCGACCACCCTGCCTTTTTATGTCTCCATTGCACTATTCCTGCTGGTATTTCTTATGATTGCAACCAGCAGTGCCCTGGTTCCTGGGATCAGGGCGATGAAGAGCGAAAAAGAGGAGAACCGTGAAACCGAGAAGGTCGATGAGAGCACTCCCCTTCGTTTTTACTGCTGGATCGGGGTGATAATCCTCTATACCGGCATGAGTGTCATCCTTACCATCTTCCCCCTCTATGCCCAGGATGTGCTGTTGATCAGCGAAAGCTTCACCGGCTTGCTGTTGCTCTTCCGTGGGGTGGCAACCTGCATCAGCTTCCTGTTGCTTGGCAAGTTTGCCTTCTGGCACTTCAGGAAACGGTACATTTTCCTGGTCCAGTTCCTGTTTGCCCTCTCCTGTCTGGTCCTCACCGGATTTTCCAGCATGTTCGCCTATGGGCTGTTCTTCCTGTTGTTTGGCATACTCTTCGCCACAGCCTACGCCCAAAGCATGTTCCATGGGGCAAGTGGAAGCATCAACCGATCGCAGCGCATGATCGTCCATGAGGTGCTGCTCACTGTCGGCACCATCATCGGGGCAGTGCTGGGAGGCTACCTCTATGAGACCTTCTCCTTCTCCCTGGTGCTTCTGAGCATCGGGCTTGGGACGCTGGTGGTACTCTCCCTTGAATTGATCACAGCCTTCACACTCTCCAGACGAGTCGTCATGGCTTAGGAGGTTTCCAAGCCAGCCATCTATCGGATACACTGAAGACAATGAGAACAAAGGAGCACATATGGGCAAGAACCTTACTGAAAAAATTCTATCCGCTCACCTGATGGAGGGCACACTGGAGAAAGGAAATCCTATTGGTATCCGCATTGACCAGACCCTTACCCAGGATGCTACAGGCACCATGGCCTACCTCCAATTCGAGGCGATGGGCCTACCCAGGGTCAAGAACGAACTCGCAGTCAGTTATGTGGACCACAATACGATTCAGGTTGGCTTTGAAAATGCCGATGACCACCGCTATCTGCAGAGTGTTGCAGCAAGCAAGGGTGTGATCTACTCCCGTCCTGGCAATGGCATCTGCCACCAGGTGCATCTGGAGCGGTTCGGCAAGCCCGGTTCCACCCTCTTGGGTAGTGACAGCCATACACCCACCGGTGGTGGGCTTGGTATGATAGCCATCGGTTCCGGTGGCCTTGATGTTGCTGTAGCCATGGCAGGGGGGGCATTCCACCTCATCGCACCCAAGGTTGTCGAGATTCGCCTTACCGGAAAACTCCGTCCTTGGATCTCTGCCAAGGATGTCATCCTCGCAGTTTTGGAGCATTTTACCACCAAGGGCAATGTGAACTGCATCTTTGAATATACCGGAGACGGAGTGGCATCCCTTGAGGTCCCCGAGCGTTCGACCATCTGCAATATGGGCGCTGAGGCTGGGGTCACCACCAGCCTGTTCCCCTCCGATGAGAATACCCGCCGCTTCCTGGAAGGGCACAACAGGGGTGAGGACTACAAGCCTCTCTCTGCTGACCCTGGGGCAACCTATGATGACCTCTTTGAGATCGACCTGTCCACCCTTGAGGCACGGATCGCCCTGCCGCACTCCCCGGACAATATCGTCTTGGTCAAGGATGTGGCTGGCAAGAGGGTGGACCAGGTGCTCATCGGCTCCTGTACGAACAGCAGCTATGTCGACATGAAGAAGGTCGCAGACCTTCTCTCTGGCAAGGTGGTGCACCCTTCGGTGAGCCTGGGCGTTGCCCCGGGAAGCCGAGAGGTATTCATGATGCTTGCCAATGATGGTTCGTTGGCCAAGCTCATTGCCAGCGGAGCCCGTATCCTGGAGAGTGCCTGCGGTTTTTGCATAGGCAATCACCAGAGCCCGGGATCGGAGGGGGTATCGCTGAGGACCAATAACCGTAACTTCGAGGGTCGCAGCGGCACCAAGAGCGGACTTGTCTATCTGGTCAGTCCGGAAGTGGCCGCCCTCGGAGCCCTTACCGGCGAGATTACCGACCCTCTTTCCGCCCATGGCTTTGCCTACCCCAAGGTTACCGTGCCAGCCAAGTTCCTGGTCGATGACTCCATGCTGATATTCCCACCTGAGGATGGAAGTGATGTGACGATCTTCCGCGGTCCGAACATCGGCGACCCTCCCAAGAACACTGCCCTGAGTGAGGATCTCAAGGGTGTGGTGACCCTCAAGGTAGGGGATAAGATCACCACCGACCACATCATGCCTGCAGGGGCCAGGCTCAAGTATCGTTCCAACATCGTGGAATACTCCAAGTATGTCTTCGAACCGGTAGACCCGAGTTTTGCCACCCGCTGCCAGGAGAACCAGAAGGAGGGAAAGGCCAATTTCATCGTTGCCGGCTCCTCCTATGGCCAGGGCAGCAGCCGCGAGCACGCAGCTATTTGTCCGATGTACCTGGGGGTCAAGGCGGTCATCGCCCTCTCCATAGAACGCATCCACCAGAACAACCTCTGCAACTTCGGGATCATCCCCCTGACCTTCGCCAACGGGGATGACTATGCGAAGATAGAGCAGGGCGATCTTCTGGACCTACAGGATATTCGCACACAGATAGGGACTGGAAAGGTCATCCTGGATAACAAGACCAAAGGAGTATCCATTCCCCTCGTCTGTGATATTACTGACGAGCAGCATGCGATGTTGCTTGCAGGGGGACTGCTCAACGTCCTCAAGGAGAAAGAGTGATGCAAGAAGGGATCATAACCATACAAGGCAATGAACTACAGGTTCCCTCCCATCCTATCATCCCCTTTATTGAAGGTGATGGGGTAGGGCCTGAAATTACTGCTGTCATGAAACGTGTTGTCGATTCTGCTGTGGAAAAAGCCTATGGGGGCGAACGTAGCATTGTCTGGAAAGAGGTGCTTGCAGGACAGAAGGCCAAGGATACAACCGGATCCTATCTCCCCGATGAGACCCTTGATGCAATACGCACCTATCGTGTTGCGATAAAGGGACCCTTGACCACCCCTGTGGGCAAGGGCATCCGAAGCCTGAACGTAACGCTCAGGCAGAATCTTGACCTATTTGTCTGTTTACGCCCAGTGCACTACTTCAGCGGAGTCCCTTCCCCGGTAAAGTATCCCGAGAAGGTCGATATGGTGGTCTTTCGGGAGAATACCGAGGATATCTACGCCGGTATCGAGTGGGAGGCAGGCAGTGCGGAGGTGGAGAAGGTCATAGACTTTTTGCAGACCGAGATGGGGGTCACCAACATCCGCTTCCCCCAGACCAGTGCCATCGGTATCAAGCCGGTCTCCGTTGAGGGCAGTGAGCGCCTGATCCGTAGCGCCATCGACTACGCCCTGAAGAACAGGCGCAAGAGTGTCACCCTTGTGCACAAGGGTAACATCATGAAGTTCACCGAGGGGGGATTCCTCCGATGGGGGTATGATCTTGCCAAGCGTGAGTTTGGGGCCAAGAGGGAGAAGAACGGTACCATCGCAATTGCACGTGAAGGAATGGAGCCTCTGGTAATCCAGGACTGCATCTGTGATGCATTCCTGCAGAATATCCTGCTTACCCCCGATCGCTATGATGTCATCGCCACGCTGAACCTCAACGGTGACTATGTTTCCGACGCCTTGGCCGCATCTGTTGGAGGTATTGGTATCGCCCCAGGGGCGAATATCAATACCAACAGCAAGTATGCCATCTTTGAGGCTACCCATGGGACAGCTCCGGACATTGCAGGGACGGATGTCGTAAATCCTCTCTCCCTGGTCCTTTCCTCTGAGATGATGTTGCGGTACTTGGGTTGGGAAGAAGCAGCAGACCGGCTCTTCCTTGCAGTCGAGCGGGCCATTGGCTGTGGCAAGGTTACAGGGGACTTCCATCGCATGATGGTCGAAGAGAACATCCCTTGCGAAAAGTTGGGCACCAAGGCGTTTGGGGACCTACTGGTCTCCCTACTCTAGGACAAACTGATCGAAACTGGTGATGTGGCCATGGGTTTCCCCCATGGCCGCAGTTGTCCCTATGTCCGCTCCCAGGCTTGCAACGGCGTAGATTCTTGAGATTTTCGCCCTATGGGCGCTGAGGATGCCACTTTTGGTATCCTCGAATACCACACAGGATCCTCCATCCAGACCCAAGGCAGAGAGGGTGTCGAGATAGATGGCGGGATCGGGCTTGCCCTTGCGCTTGTAGTCATCGGTGATGATCAAAGAGTCGCTGAAGTAGGTGTTGAGGGAGAACCACCTCTTGTACCAAGCCATATTGTCAGGACCTGCACTGGTGGCGATGGCCAGCTTGAGGCCCTTCTTCAGGGCTTTTTCAAACAGGCAAATAGCCCCTGGGGCGAGACTCAGGGGCATGGCATCTTGGCACATTTGGATATACAGCTGTTCTTTCTCTGCAGAAATTTCCTTGATCTGGCCTGGAGGAATACCATCGCCTACCAGAAAGGAGATGGTCTCGCTGTTTGTCCTGCCGTTGAGCAGATGCATCTGCTCTTCAGTGTAGGGGCTCGTGCCATACTTGGAGGCAATAGCGGCCCACGCCTTCTGGTGATACAGCGTATCCCAGAAGAGTGTTCCATTGAAATCGAAGATAAGGGCCTTAACGGTCTTCAAGAGGCAAGACCTCCCGTTCCTGAAGGCCGGAGTAGACCTGGCGAGGACGCCCGATCTTCTGGTACGGGTCGTGTCTCCACTCCAACCAGTGGGCTATCCAGCCGGGGAGCCTTCCCATGGCAAACAGGACGGTAAACATCGACTCGGGGATTCCCATGGCATGGAAGATGATGCCGGTGTAGAAGTCGATGTTGGGATAGAGGTTGCGCTCGATGAAGTAGGGATCACTTAGGGCGACCCTTTCAAGTTCGAGGGCCAACTGCAGCAGGGGATCCTTCTTGCTGTCCGCACCCAGCACCTCCTCGCAGAGCTTCTTTGCAATCTTTGCCCTGGGGTCATAGGTCTTGTAGACACGGTGGCCGAAGCCTGAGAGACGGAAGGGGTTGTCCTTGTCCTTGGACATGGCTAGGACCTCCTCGATGCTCAGCCCATCGTTGAGGATGGTGTTGAGCATCTCCAGGACCGCCTGGTTTGCCCCACCGTGCTTGCTTCCCCAGAGGGCGCAGCACCCAGCGGCAACCGAGGCATAGAGGTTTGCCTCGCTGCTACCGACAAGCCTGACGGCACTGGTGGAACAGTTCTGCTCATGGTCGGCATGCAGGATGAGCAGGATATTCAGCGCCCTCACATGCAAGGGGTCGGGCTCGTAGGCATTGACCGGGGTCCAGAACATCATGTTCAGGAAGTTCTCACAGTAGGAGAACTTGTAGGAGGGTTCCTTGAAGTCGAGCCCGTTCATCTGGCGGTAGCTGAATGCTGCGATGGTACGCATCTTGGACAAGAGCCGGCTGATGGTGAGGTCGACGTTCTCTTCAGGGTCAACATCGGCTATCTCAGGATAGAAGGCCGAAAGGGAGGCGACCATGGCCGAAAGGATCGACATGGGGTGTGCTTCCTGGGGGAAGTCACGGAAAAAGTTACGCATGTCGATATGCAACAGGGAGTGGCGGTTGAGCATCTCCGCATACTTGTGTCGTTCGGGCAGGTTGGGAAGCTCACCCTTGATGAGCAGGTGCGCCACCTCGACAAAGTCGCAGTGTTCCACCAGATCCTCGATATCATAGCCACGATATCTCAGGATTCCGTTTTCCCCATCGACAAAACAGATGGAGCTCATGCAGGAGCCGGTATTCACAAAGCCCGGGTCATAGGTGATGAACCCGGTCTCAGTGCGCAGGCGGGTGATATCAAGGGACTTGCCCCCCATATTGTCGGTGATCACCGTCATGGGAACCTCACGGTCTCCTATGATCAGCTTAGCTCCTTCCTTATTGATGTCCATGGTACGCCTCCTCTCAGGTGTGTGTATATGCTAGGTTTCTGTGTTGTCTGTTTGGTATGGTTAACGTGAACAAAACCGGTTCTGGATAGCTTTGGTTGGGTCAGGCGATCGTGGTCCGTTGACCAAGGATCCCTCTCCTTTCACAGTGTGTGATTCACTGTATCCTATTTTTGCATAATTGCAAATATACGATGCAGCGAATCTTCTTCGCTTGGTGCAGGCATCAAAAAAGTCCATGCATCCATCCTCGCTTTTCTTTATTCCCTGCAACCTGTATACTCTAGGGGACAGGAGGTCCCAAGTGCAGGAAATTTTGATGCCTTTGGAGGAAGAAATCGTCGACATTGCTGATTTCTTCAAAGTGTTTGGAGATCCTACCCGCTTGAAGATTCTTTTTCTATTGGAAAAGGGAGAGCGTGGGGTAAACTCCATCAGTGAAGAGTTGGGTATGCAGCAAAGTACCATAAGCCAGCAGTTGAAATTGCTTCGGGCAAGGCGATTGGTGCGATTCAGAAAAGATGGCAGAAACGTCCTGTACCGTCTCAATGATGAACATATCCATGATATCCTCGCCTTGGGGATAGAACACTACAGCGAGCTCCTATGAGCTATACTGTCGTTACCTTCAGTCCTACGGGTCAGAGCAAGGCTTGCGCCCTTGCTGTTGCAAAAGCTACCAAGCAGGAGTTTGTCGAGCGTGATGTGACTCATTTCATCCAGAGGAGAAAGCCCTTGGACCTCTCTGATACCACCCTCATCATAGCCTTCCCTGTATATGGGGGAAGGGTCCCCCGTCTCTTTGCCGACTATTTCCGCAACCAGGTAAGTTGCACGAACTGCAAGGCCCTGGTGATCGCCACCTTCGGCAACCGTGCATTCGAGGATGCCCTCGTTGAGATGGAGGACCTTCTGCTGACAAAAGATGTCCCTCTCATAGCAGCTGCCTCGATAGGATGCCAGCACAGCTATACCGACAAGGTGGGATCCAAGCGTCCTGACATTGAGGACTTCCAGGTTCTTGACCGTCTTGCTGTCTATCTCAATGGTGAGACAAGGAGCGTCCATCCTCCGGGGAACAGGCCCTACAAGAGGGATATGCCGGTTGCAGATCCCCCGTTCATGCCGACTCCCAGGAACAGGAAAGGGACGATACCCACCCAGTGCTATAGAGTCTGTCCGACCGGCTGCCTTGCTAAGGGAGATGCGAAGCTCTGCATCCACTGCTGCGCATGCATACAGCTTTCCAAACATGAGCTTGTCATGGAAAACCCCTGGTTTGCAACCTTTTCCAGACAGCTGGAAGAGACCTGCCAGGAGCGGGTGAATAGCACCCTCTATCTTCCCTAAGTGTCTAGTAGAGCTGTTTGTTGTACTCCTTGTAGTACTCAAACAGTTCCAGGCAAGCACTTTTATCCTCAGCTGTTAGCCTGATCACTGTCTCGTCGTTGCTTCCTCCTTCAATGAAGTCATAGATGTAGCCATCCCGAAATCCAATCCTCTCTGCATCGGAGGGGCTACACCCGTAATGTACCTCCTTGATGTTTGCCCATATGCAGGCGGCAAGACACATCGGGCAGGGATAGCAGGTGGTGTAGAGCGTACAACCGCTCAGGTCGTGGCTCTGTTTCTCCTCACATGCCTTGCGGATGGCATTGACCTCTGCATGGGCGGTCGGGTCACAGCTTGCCAACACCGTATTGGATGCAAGGAATATCGAGCCCGACTCGTCTACGATTGCAGCTCCAAACGGTCCTCCTGCATTTGCGTTGACCGTCTGGCGTGCTGTTTCTGCCGCTTTCAAAAGTATCTCTTGTGTTTGCATCTGTACTCTCCAAAAAGAACATAGCACACAACCCAGGGTAATTCCACGATGCACGAGTATGCAGTATCTATCCCCTCTGGGAGTTGGCCATCAGGCGGATGGCGTTGATGTTGATGAAGCCTTTGCAGTCCACCGGCTCATAGCCGCCTGCCTTGTCCATCGAACCCAGTGCCTCATCATAGAGGGAGAGGGGACTGCTTACCCCTGCAAAGATGACATTGCCCTTGTAGAGGACCACCTTACTCGTTCCTGTCACTTTCTTCTGGCTCTGCTCGAAGGCTGCGCTGAGCATCTCAAACTCAGGGGCAAACCAGTATCCGTTGTAGATGAGGGTGGCATACTTGGGCATCAACGAGTCACGCAGGTGCATGACCTCCTTGTCCATGGTGATGCCCTCGAGGTTGCGATGGGCTTTCCACAGGATCTCACAGCCGGGAGTCTCGTACACCCCACGGCTCTTGATGCCGATATAGCGGTTCTCCACCATGTCCACCCGACCGATTGCATTGTCATGGCCCATCTTGTTGAGATAGAGAATCATTTCAAGCGGGTCGGTGACCACCGTCCCGTCATCTTCGTTTGTCACGGATATGGGCACGCCGTCCTTGAACTCAAAGCTCAGCTTCGTCTCCTTGTCTGCTGCCTCCTGTGGGCTGAGGGTGATGCTGAAAACGTCCTCACTACAGCGTAGTGAGGGGTCCTCAAGGACTCCTGCCTCATGGCTGATATGGATGAGGTTCTCATCTTCGCTGAAAGGTTTCTTGGTGGAAGCCTTGATGGAGATGCCATACTTCTTTGCATAGGCGATCATATCAGAGCGACCTTCAAACTCAGAAAGCCACTCGGGATCTTTCCAAGGGGAGATGATCTTCACCTCGGGCATGTGCATGTAGTAGCCGAACTCAAAGCGGACCTGGTCGTTTCCCTTGCCTGTAGCCCCATGGGCCACATAGACAGTGCCCTCCTTCCTGGCAATCTCAATCTGACGCTTGGCAATGATAGGGCGGGCAAGGGAGGTGCCCAGCATATAGGTGCCTTCGTAGATTGCATTGGCCTTGAGGGCAGGGAACACGTAGTCGGTGACAAGTTCCTTGCGCAGGTCTTCGATGTAGACATTGGAAGCTCCTGTTGCATAGGCCTTCTTCTCTATGGCAGCAAAATCCTCGTTCTGCCCGACGTTAGCCACATAGGCGATGACATCAAAGCCCTTGTTTGCCAGCCACTTGAGGATAACCGAAGTATCGAGGCCCCCGCTGTATGCCAGAATCACTTTCTCTTTGTTCATACTATACAATCTCCCTGTTAGGTGTAATACATATAGGGGGATTCTACTGAACTGTGCAAAAATATTCAAGCAACTATGTATAAATATTCCAAAAAAGCAAGAAAAACAGCAAATTAAGACATAAAAAAAATATCTATGCATATTCATTCACTGCTAAAAACCTAATTAGAAAAGGTTCTAAATAGTTCTTGCCATTTCTGGTCTCTGCTCGTATACTGCAATCAAAGAGAGTAGCAGATGATAGAATTCAGACAGGTAAGCAAACGGTACGATGCAAGGAAACCCAAAGCGGTGGACAGATTGGACCTCACCATAGCAAGTGGGCAGATCTTCGGCTTCCTCGGTCCCAACGGGGCGGGTAAGAGCACCACCATCAAGATGCTGGTGGGGATGCTTGCTCCCGACAGCGGGTCCATCCTTGTCGAGGGACAAGAGGTGGGCAAGGATAGCCTTGCCATAAAGAAGATGATCGCCTACGTCGGGGACGAGCCGCTCTTCTATGAGAAGATGACAGGCCTCAGGCATCTGAATTTCATTGCCGATATCTTTGCAGTACCCCAAGAGATACGAAAAAGTCGCATTTCCGAGGTATCAGCTCTCTTTGAGATGGAAGGCTCCCTCCATGATGAGATCTCCTCCTACTCGCATGGAATGAAGCAGAAGCTAGGCATCATCGCAGCTCTGTTGCATGAGAGTCGCATCCTTATCCTGGATGAACCAATGGTAGGTCTCGATCCGAAGGCAGCCTTTACCCTGAAACAGACGATGAGATCCTATGCCGACAGGGGAAATACCGTATTCTTCTCCACCCATGGCATGGAGGTAGCCCAGGATGTCTGTGACCGCATCGGCATCATAGGCAGGGGGAAGCTGCTGTTCGAAGGGACCGTCAGGGAGCTTGCTGGAAAACGGGGAGAAGCAACCTTGGAACAGCTCTTCCTTGACCTGACATCAGAGAAGGCACTCTGATGCGTATCACCGTTGTCGTTTTGCTCGTACGGGCATTCCTGGATGGGGTCAAGCCCCTGAAAACCTACTTTTCCCGACTCTCTGTCTCCGACCAGACAAAAAAGGGGAGAGCTAGGGTTTTTCAAGTGGTTCTCTCTACCCTGTTGGTCCTCAGCTTTGGTATCCTGATCATCATGCTCGGCTTCAACTACTACACCTACCAGACTTTGGGTGTTCTTTCCGGCATTCCCTATCTGGGTATATTCCTTGCTGTACTTGCAGGGTTTTTCTTTCTCTTCTTGCTCGCTTCCATCGGTCTCTCCTCCATCATATACCGTGGCAAGGACATTACATTAGCCTGTACACTCCCTGTCAGTGAACAGGAGCTGCTGGTAAGCCGCCTGCTCATTGCTTACATTCTCTATCTTCCCATCTACGTGGGGATAGTGCTTCCCGCCATCGTGGTTGCTGCCTTCCTGGAAGGGGTGGGTATCCTCTTTGTCCTAGGAGGCATTGTCTTGCTGCTTCTTGGGCCCCTGTTACCGCTTTCCCTAGCCCTGCTATCTGCAACGGCTCTGGTGCATCTATCCAAGGGAAGGCGCTTCAGGATGGTCGAGCAACTCTTTTCCTTTCTCTTTATCCTGGCATTCTCGTTGGTCATGATCACCCTCTTCAGCAGGAATATGGGAGAGGATTCCTCGTTCCAGGTCGACTACCAGGTGATGATGCTGAGTTTCGACAGTACCTTCAGGACCCTGGTAGGGTTGTTCCCTCTCTTTGTGTTGCAAAGTCGGATGCTGTGGTCCCTCCAAGCCCTACTTGTCCAGAGCCTGCTGCTCCTGCTAGTCTCCCTGGCGATCTGCCTGGTTGTCGGACGGGGGTATACACGCTCCATTTCAATGGTCTTTTCTTCGCAAAGTGTGACGCGAACCAAAAAAAAACACGGGAAACAGGATTTCAAGCCCAGGAGCCAGAACCTTAGTCTCATCATTCGTGAGCTGGAGGTGATCAAAGGTCAGTCTGTCTTCATGATTGAGGTGATAGGGGAGCTTCTGATCCCGTTGATATTGCTCGGTGTCTATGCCCTTACCGGGGTGTTGGGTGAACTGGAGGGGATGGCAAATCTGGTCGCTTCATCACCGTTTCTGCCCTACGGCCTTCTCCTTGGTGTGCTACTCATTTCCAGCATCAGCATGCTCAGCAGTACCAGTGTAAGCCGACAGGGACCCCTGTTCACCCTTGATAAGAGCCTTCCCCTCAAGCCCAGCGTGTTCGTCAAGGCAAAGCTTATGCTGCATCTCCTGCTGGTTGGGACGACCAGCCTGCTATACCTGGCCATTGCGCTGCTGTTTTTCAGGGTCCCATTGTCTCATCTTTTGTGGATGATGCCCCTTGCCCTGCTGGTGGTGTTCAGCGTTGCCGCCTTCGGCCTTGCCATAGATTACAGACGCCCCATGCTCAGCTGGAGCATCCCCCAGCAGGCGATGAAGAGCAATCTGAATGGATTGCTGGGTATGGGGGTCTCCCTTGCTGTGATCCTAGGGGTGGGGATAGCGCTCTGTATCCCCATTCTCCTTGTCTCCTCACAGGCCCTAGGTATAGGGCTTTCTCTCCTATTTGCTAGTAGTATCAGCATCTTCTCCTGGAAGTACTGTATCGCTCAGGCCTCAACGGCCTTTTCGAGATAGGAGAGGCAGCGCTGGAGAGCCGAGTGAAGATCAAAGAAGGTCTCGAAAGGATATCTTGCCCCTTCTCCATTCCAGTCTATGATGAGTCCCAGGTCAGCTTCCTCGAGCATGGGTATGTCTGTAGGACCATCGCCAACGGCAATGGAGTGGGCATATGGTTTCTTGAGCTCGGCAAAGGCAGCACGTTTCTCTTCAGGACTGCCAATGGTGCACACGATATCGGGCTTTTTGCCCGTGGTGAAGTGCAGGCTCTTCCCGCTTACCTGAAAGAAATGATGATCGATCTTATGCAGGGCGAGAAATGCATGGATGATGTTCTCGGTTCCGCAGCTGAGGATGGCCAGGTCAGCCCTCTCTGCTAGCTCTTTGAGCAGCACAAACTGGTTGGGATCGACCAGGTCAAAGAGGTCAGAGGCCACCTCATCTATCTGAGAGGGGGTACACCCCCCAAGCAGGTCATGGTAGCGTCGGTTGAACTCACCCAGCCCCATTTTTCCCTGGTTGTCCTTCAGTACCATGCGTTTGGCACGAATTCGGTTCAGGTGTCCACGGCCCTTGGCTGTGGAAAGGATGAGTCTCTGCTCACTGTCATAGGGGAGCAGAGGATAGAGGGTGCCGTCGAAATCAAAGGCGACGAGGGTTTTCTTTTTCATGCACCAAGTCTAGCAAAGAGCACAAAAAAAAGGAAGGGATTATCACATAATCCCTTCCTTTCAAGAAAATTAGAGTTTACTTGCCCAGAGTCTCACCGTAGATACGGTTGAAGTACTGCATATCAGTGCTGAGAATCTTATCCAGGGTAGGAATGGTTTTCCTGTAGGACTCCAGTGTTCTCCACAGTTCGAAGAACTCAGGGTCCACCTCATAGGAATTGGCATAGATGGTAGCGGCCTTGGCATCTGCAATACCCTTGATGGTTTCACTCTTGGAGTATGCTTCAGAAAGGATTACCTTCTCCTCGTTCTGGGTCTTACCTTGCCACTGGGCAAGCTGACCACGACCGTAGGAGCGGTAGGCTTCAGCTATCTGGTTCCTCTCCTTGATCATCCTCTGGTAGACGCTTTCGGTGAGGTCATCACTGTAGCGGATCTGCCTGACGACGATATCTATGAGCTCGATGCCAAAGGCATCGGTGAACTGCTTCGCCTGGTCAAACATCATCTGGCTCAAGCCATCACGGCCTATGTTGATGGTCTCCTGCTTTGCCTGGGTGGCTGTCAGGTTACGCAGCGTCTCGGCATCCTCGACATTGTCGAGGTTCTGGACCTGCTCCTCCACCTTGATGTTGTTGATCTTGTTGGTGTTCCTGACCGATTCATTGAGGAAGTTCTCACTGATGATGGTCCTGATCGAGGAGTCAAGCACGTCATTCAGCCTGGAAAGACCATTGTTGACCGTATTGACGGTCTCATAGTATTTGGCTGCATCGGCTATCTTCCAGCGGGCAGTGGTATCAACCCAGATGAACTGGTTTTCCTTGGTGGGAATGCGCTGTGCAGCACCATCCCAGGAGATGATCTTCTTTGGATATATCACCACGGTGTCGACTACGGGCATCTTGAATTTCAGACCTGCATCCTTTTGGGTATCAACTATCTTACCAAAGCGGGTAACTACCGACTGTTGGCCTTCATACAGGATGTAGAAAGGTCCCAGTAAGACGAATACGACCAGAAAGATTGCGACTATTACCAGTGTGGTTACGAGTTTTTTATTGGTTTTCATTTTTCACCCCCAAGCATCTGGATAGGGAGGAAATTGGAAAGGTTCTTGTCCACCAGGGTGACCGAGCCACCATCGGCAGGATTTATGATCGATTCCATTGCCTCGATGTAGAGTCTTGTACGGGTAATCTCCTCGTTCTGTTTGTATACCTCAAGGACACTGTTAAAACGTGCAACGTCACCATCTGCCTGGTTTACGCGTTCTGCTGCGTACCCCTGTGCGATCTGGATAACCTTGTTCGCTTCACCCTTTGCGGAGGGGATGACCATGTTGTAGTTCTGTTTTCCTTCGTTGATGAGACGGTTCATGTCCTGTATGGCCTTGTTGACGTCCTCAAAGGCATCCTGGACAGCCCCAACAGGTGGGACGATGTTCTGCAGTTTGACCGTTACGATCCTAACGCCAAGACCGTAGGTGTCAAACACCTTCTGCATCTCTTCCTGGGCTTCGACCTCAATCTTTGTTCGTTCACTTGTCATGACCGAAAGGATGGGAAGGTCGCCTACAAGCTTGTTCATGACGCTCTGGCTGATATCCCTGATGGTCGTCTCCCTTGATTCGACATTGAACATCCACTTTACGGGATCTTCAATCTTGTACTGTACGATCCACTCGACATCGATGATGTTTAAGTCGCCTGTAAGCATGACAGACTCATTGGCATAGTCTGGGTTTGCAAACACGGCACTTTTGGAAGGACTCGATCGGTAGCCGAATGTCATTGTCTGGACAACTTGGGTTGGTACATTGTAACTAGCTTCAATTCCCAGGGGAATCTTAGTCTGAAGTCCAGGTCCTACGGTACGGCTAAACTTGCCTAAGCGAAGTACAACCGCTTGTTCGGTCTGGTCAACAACAAAAAAGCTGCTGAGAACCAGCATAACCAACACGATGGCAACAATAATCCAGATAACCAGTTTAGGGCTGATATTGTTCGTTTTTCGTGCAGGCCTCTGTGGCTGCTGCATGGTATCCATGATTTCTCCTTGATGTGTCGGATAGACACACCTCTAATGTACTTACTCCCAGCGGTATCGTCAAGGTCGCAATATGGTTTCTAATGTACTGTTTGGCATTGAAATTATGTTGTAAGCGTTCTATTATGTCCCTTATGAAAAAGAGACTCGTAACATCCGCTTTACCGTATGTAAACAACATTCCTCATCTTGGGAATCTGCTCCAAGTGCTTTCAGCCGACGTTTTTGCTCGGTTCTGTCGCTCCAAGGGGTATGAAACCCTGTATATCTGTGGCACCGATGAGTATGGGACAGCCACTGAGACCAAGGCCCTCAAGGAAGGGGTTACGCCTCAGGAGCTTTGTGACCATTACTATGCTATCCACAGGGATATCTACAGATGGTTTGACATTAAGTTTGATCATTTCGGGCGCACAAGCACTCCGGAACAGACCCGCATCGTGCAGGAAATCTTTGCAAAGGTCGATGAGGCAGGCTATATCAGCGAGCATGAGACAGAACAGCTGTACTGTCCGTCGTGTGAGCGCTTCCTTGCAGACCGCCTTGTAGAGGGGACCTGCCCCCATTGTGGCAGTACAGGTGCACGAGGGGACCAGTGTGATGCATGTCAGACCCTTCTCGACCCCATAGAACTTCTGGATAGCCATTGCGGGGTGTGCGGGACAAAACCCGAGGTCAGGAAAACCCGCCATCTCTATATAGATCTGCCAAAAGCACTTCCCCTGCTGGAGGCCTGGATGCAAGAGGCTAGTGTGGAGGGGTTCTGGGCAAACAATGCCATCCAGGTCACCAAGTCCTGGATTCGCGATGGACTGAAGGAACGCTGTATAACACGGGACTTGAAGTGGGGTATCCCCGTTCCGAAACCTGGTTTTGAGAACAAGGTCTTCTATGTCTGGTTTGATGCGCCCATTGGGTATGTATCCATCACGGCCAACGGAACGCCTGACTGGAAGAGGTGGTGGCATGAGCCTGAAAGCACCGAACTCTTCCAATTCATCGGAAAGGACAACATTCCCTTCCATACGGTCATCTTCCCCTCATGCCAGCTGGCAACTGGGGACAAGTGGACCATGCTCCATCACATGAGCAGCACCGAGTACCTCAACTATGAGGGGGGTAAGTTCAGCAAGAGCCTTGGCATAGGCATCTTTGGCAATGATGTGCAGGATACCGGCATCCCTGTCGATGCCTGGCGCTTCTATATGTTCTACAATCGCCCTGAAAAGAGTGACGTCACCTTCACCTGGTCTGATTTCCAGGAGAAGATAAACGGTGAACTCATCGGCAACCTCTCCAACCTCGTCAACCGTACTCTTACCTTCATCAGAAGATTCTATGATGGGGTTCTTCCCGAAGGCGAGATCGATGCAACCCTGAAAGAGCAGATACTGGAGAAGGAGAAGGCTATTGATGCTTTCTTGGAACGTGCTGAAGAGCGCGATGCCCTGAGGCAGATCATCGCCCTCTCCTCGATCGGCAACAAGGCCTTCCAGGATGGGGAGCCCTGGAAGATGAGAAATGAGAACCCCCAGAAGGCCGCGTCCCTGTTGAGGACCCTCGTCTATCTCATCCGCGACCTTGGCATCATGATCGAGCCTTACATGCCAAGCACAAGTAAGAAGGTGCTCTCCTTTTTGGGAAGTGAGAGCTCCCGCTGGACAGACCTGGGCTCCTTCAGTGGAGTCGAGGAGGTACGGGAGACCAGCCTGCTATTCAGCAAGCTTGAAGACAGCCTGATCGATGAGCTGCGTGCACGTTTTGCGGGATCGCAGGACGAACGGGCAGAGAAGGAGAAAGCGGCTTCACAGCACACGAATACCAAAATACCGGAGAAAGCAATGGATAGTACAGAAACGCAAGAGAGCCTGGCAGAACAGTTCAACCGGAGGGTCATCCTCAAGGTTGCCCGTATCACGAATGTGGAGAAGCATCCCAATGGGGACAAGCTGTACATACTCACCCTGGATTGCAAGGAAGAGGAGAGTCGTACCATCGTCAGTTCCATTGTTCCTTTCTACAGCGCAGAAGAGTTGCAGGATCAGAACATAGTGTTGGTAAGCAACCTCAAGCCAGCCAATTTCCGTGGGGTGAAAAGCCGTGGGATGTTGCTTGCTGCAAGCGAAATGGGTGATGAGAACCACGAAACCTGTGAGGTGCTCTTCGCCCCTCAGTTTGAAGTGGGCACCATCTTGCAGCCAGAGGGATTTGAGCCCCCCCTAGAAGCACCCTCCTATGTGAAAGCCGATCATTTTTTTGCAATGCCTATAGTTGCTGAGGATGGTATTGTAAAGATCGATGGAAAAGTCATTGGAGCGGAAGGCAAGAGCCTTACCTCCAAAAAATATCTTAATGGTCCTGTAGGCTGAACCCACTGGGAAATAAGCGTACACTATAGGGGCCATCTGGCCCCTTTTTGTTAGATGTCATGGTAGGATGGAGGCACTATGAAACTGGTTCCGATGGATTATAAGAAGATGCCCAGCATGAGCTCGCCGTTACAGAGTAGTTTCTGGGCTGCCGTAAAGCATGGCTCAGGATGGAAACCCTATGCCTTCACCATAGAGATGGAGGGATGGACATCCTCTGTGCTCGTATTGGTGAAGCGTCTGTTCCTGTTCTCCAGTCTTGCTTACATACCCTTCGGACCTGATGTGTTTCATAACCCCCAGCACTCTGTAAGTGATTTTTTGGTCAGCTTGTCAAAGGAACTGAAGAAGGAACTTCCCAAAAGCGTCTTTTCCATCAGGTATGACCTTCCCTGGGACGAGGTGAACGACCCTAATGTGATGTACCTCTCCTCAGGTCGTTTCCGTACGGCAAAAGAGAGCGTGCAACCCGATGGAACAGTGCGCATTGCCTTGCAATGGGGCTATCATGCGGTGAGCATTGGCTATCGTGACCGGGCAAAGCGCGCCCTGCGCAAAAGTAAGCCGGTGTACCAGGTATCTGTGTGGAATGGGGAGTCTGCCGTTTTCAAGCGTTGGTATGAGACCTACCTTGAGACCGCACGCCGTGACGGCTTTACCCCTAGGCCTGAAAAGTACCTGAAGGCCTTGCTCTCCCTGGACGGCAAGGTGCATGGGGATGTCGCGTGCAAACTTATCCTCGCTAGGGAAGGGACGATCCTCGTCGGGGGCCTGATGCTGCTGATGAGTGCAACGGAGGCTGTGTATCTGTATGGTTCGACCCTCCGCCAGGATGGTATCTCGTGTTCCTATATCCTGCAGGACTTTGCCATCCGCATGGCTTGCGAAAGCGGGTGCCAGTTCTATGACATGCATGGGATTCCCGGGGCGAAGGGTAGGGGCGACCATCTTGCCAGCCTGGAGCTGTTCAAGCTCTCCTTTGGCGGGCAGAGCTACTATCGCACTCCGACCACAGACTATGTCCTGCATTTCTTCCGTTGGAAAACTTATTCGGTGGTCGAGCACTTCCGTTACCGCATGAATCGCAAGACCAAGAGCCAGGAAGCGATAGAGAAGCCCTTCTAGGATTTGTATGGAATGGCTTCTCAGGGTACTAAAGGTTGTAGGGCAAGGGGCTACTCTAGAACCATAGCTACACGAGGATAGGCACAACCAGAAATGAAAATGCTTCATTTCAGGTTGTGCCTATCTTGTGTATCCATACGTCTTTACCCTAGGTAGGCAACGATGAGATGGCTACAACAAGGCATAACAACTTTATACCTTTATTCCTGCATATAATTCCCCTATACTGGATACACAGGATACACATAGGGAGGTTCTGCATGAGTGATGCACATAAGAAAGAGGATACGATTCATATTTCAGTCTGCACCGGTACCAACTGCGCCTTTCGAGGCGCTTCCCAGCTCCTGGAAGCTTTGCGTTCTGAAACGGACATTCAGGAATATTGTCTCATCAGCGAGATGACGTGCATGGACAGTGTCTGTGACCATTCGCGGAGGTCTCCCGTAGTAAAGATTGATGACGATTTTATTCTTGAGGCAAAACTGGAAGTGATCATGGACGAGGTGTATACGCGCATCCACAAGAAAAGGGAGGCCTCTTCATGAAGGAAATCGGCGTAAAGAGGGTATTTGAACGGATGAGGGGCATCTATACGCCTTTGACCGACCTGCGTAGGCGCCTTCTCATGGAATCGGTACACTTCATCCTTGACGGGGGAAAACCCTCAGGGATAGAGGATCTTCCCTTCACTATCATCGAGATGGGAAAACCGATATATCGTAGCAGTTCAGAACAGGAACTGGCCATCGTGAAGCAACGGCTCCGGCTGGCTTTCGGTCTGCCTCTGGAGGAGAGGGAGAATATCCCTGTCTACAGTGGGATCGAAAGAGCATTCACCAGCGAGAAGATCATTGAGACCCCCTTGGTCAATGTCATCCGAGCTGCTTGTGAGAAATGCCCCGAGGACCAGGTAATCGTCACCGACGTATGCCAGTCGTGCATGGCCCATCCCTGCTCGATCGTATGCCCGAGAAACGCCATCTCATTTCCAGAAGGGAAAGCTCTGATCGACCAGGAGAAGTGCATAAAATGCATGAAGTGTGTTCAGGCATGCCCATACTCCGCCATTACCAGGATGGTCCGACCTTGCGCAGAGGCGTGTGGTGTGCATGCCATCGACTCCGATGAGAGCGGCTATGCCCGCATCAATCAGGATATTTGCGTAAGCTGCGGGTTATGCACGGTCTCCTGCCCCTTTGGTGCCATCTCAGACAGATCGGAGATTGTCCAGACAACCTTCGCTCTCATGGAACGTAAAGAGAAGAGATCCGAGTCAAAGCTCTTTGCTATCGTAGCCCCTTCATTTACCGGACAGTTTGGTAACAAGGTAAGACCCGAAATGATCTTCGCCGGCATCAAGGCGCTGGGATTTGACCGGGTGATGGAGGTCGCCTATGGTGCCGACTGCGATACGATCCTCCTTGCTGAGAAATATACTCAAGAGAAAGGTATGTTCCTAGGAACATCCTGTTGTCCGTCCTGGGTCATGGCAGCACGAAATTCCTACCCAGAACTTGCAGATACCATTGCAGAAAGCTATACACCTATGGTGGAGACGGCAAAGAAGATCAAGGAATCTGATGAGAATGCGAAGGTAATCTTCATCGGGCCTTGTATCGCAAAGAAGTACGAAGCGCTCATCGAGGAGGTGTCAGATTATGTTGACCATGTCCTGACCTTCGAGGAACTTGCAGCGCTCTTTGTCGCCTTCGGGATCGATCTCACGACTATCACAGAGAGTCCAGCCATTGCCGATGCGAGTACGCTTGGACGTGGATATGCGAATGCATCGGGGGTGGGAAATGCCATCATCAGAACTGCAGAGAAGGAGTTTGGAATAACTGGCATCAGTTTTGAAAAGGCCGATACCCTCTCCGATTGTCTCTCTATGCTGAAACAAATCAAAAAAGGAGTGATTTCTCCTGATCTTGTGGAAGGGATGGCTTGTCCCGGTGGATGTGTGGGTGGCCCAGGGACATTGGCTTCCCTATCTACGGCAGCTGTGCAGGTAACCAGGTTTGCTGCATCTGCCCCATATGAGTTTCCTGTCTGTGAGGATGTTGAGAAACAACTGTGATCGCAGGCGGCTTACGCCTCAAGCAACAGTCCCACCAGGTTCTTGAACTGGTTTCCCCTGTCAAACTCATTGGCAAACAGCTCAAAGGATGCACACCCTGGTGAGAGCAGCACTACCTGGGGAAGATCTGGAAGTTCATTCGCCTTTTTCCTCGCAGAGGTGTAGCTTCTTAGGACAGCATCATCCATCGAGGAGTACGGCCCGTCATAGGCTATCTTGTGCTCTTCAAGCAAGGGGATCAGCTTTTCACGGGTAAAGGATCCCTCCAGCAAGGAGATGCTCGAGGCTGCCTGCAGAACGTCGAGCATGGCATCGGCCTTGAGATTCTTGTCGGTCCCTCCGCAGATGAGGTGGCTGGCCATGCCCCTGAAGCGTGCAAAGGTAAAGTGTACAGCCTCTGGTATCGTAGCGGCACTGTCATTGATGAAGAGTATGGTATCGAGCAGGCCTACCTGCTCGATCCTATGCGGCACACCCGCAAAGCTATGCAAGGCTTTCAGCACGGCTTTCCACTTGAAGCCCAGGGCGAGCAGGATTGCGTAGGCACTCTTGAGGTGCGGCAGCTCCTCCACCTCCTTGGCACAGGTCCTGTCGATACCCCGTACATGCCCTCTGTCCAGCTTCGTCTGTTTGCGAATCCGTTTGATCAGGGCATCGGGCACCACAGCCCTCTTGGTGGAAGGGGTGAACAGGTCCAACTTGTCTTCAAGGTAGTTTTCTATGCTTTCGTAGGAGTTCAGGTGGTCAGGGTAGAAGTTGGTCAGAGCACATACCTCCATGGGAGGAAGCTCCCCATGCATGGCGGTGACTGTATCGCGTATGAGCCATGAAGAGAATTCACACACCAGAAAGTCTGGAAGTTTCTTCTGCTGGTCATGTCGTTGCTCCCATTCGCGGAGGACGGAGAATGCGCTGATACCCATATTGCCACACTGCATGGCCTCATAGCCCAGCTTGTCCAAGGCATGGGCGACAGCTGCACTGGTGGTTGTCTTTCCTTTGGTTCCGGTGATGGCTATGATCTTGGTCTCGTTGCACCAGGGGGAGGAGAATAGCCAGGCAAAGTCGTTGACTACCATCCTTGCGGAAGCGAGCAACGGATGGTTTGGAGGGATGGCAGGGTTCTTCACTACAATATCAGCCCAAAGGAAATCTTCCTTGCGGTGGACACCGGCAATGCAGGTAGCCCCGCGTTGTGTCAGGGCATCCATCTCAGTGCCAAGGTCGCACGTTCCCTTCAAGTCAGTAATCCTGACATCATCACCATGATCGAGAAAATACGTGGCTGCAGAATACCCGCCTCCATTCATCCCCAACCCAAAGATCAGAACCTTCATGCATACTCCTTATCGTTACTACTATAGTAAAAAGAAAACAGCTGTAGAGCAATAAGGTATCACAAATTACTGGGTTTTGTCATAGCTCTCCCCCATGAAAATCGATATGGGGAAATAGATTCTCTGTACCCCTTGACGTTACTTACCCATCATTGCATAATAAATAGGGTAATTACAAAGTCACCGGCATTGGCTTGCCAATAACCCAACCGGTGGATTAAGGAGCTCTACAGTGCCTTGTGGAAGAAAAAGAAAAAGACATAAGATTGCTACTCATAAGAGAAAGAAAAAACTCAGAAAGAATAGACATAAGAACAAGAAGTAGACTTCTTTCAATCTTATTCAACTGCTAAGTGCAGTTCACAAACACATAAACCGCCGGTCGCTCCGGCGGTTTTCTGTGTTTGTGCGTACAGGCAAGGCTTTGTGCCTATGCACTCCGCTTCCCTCCATAGTGCCATTGTCCTGGAACTCACTGATCAGACTACCCCCTGTCTGCATTGTATGCCCGAATCGATGCAAAAAATTCCTATTTCTTTCCATATCCCTATGTTAGTATTACATACTAGAGAAAGGGGAGGTTCTGATGGAAAAAGCCTCTTTTCCAGAACAATGGCTGCAGGCATTTGCAAAATTCTCACTTGATTTCTTTGTTGTTGAACTGGGTGTGCACAACAAAGTCCTCTATAGTTGTGGAAAGGCTTCCTCATATTTTGGGTATCCGGTCGAATCGTTTGTTGAGCAGGTGGAAGCCTCCTTTGATGAGCTTGTCCTCGAGGTTGACAAGCCTCGAGTGGCCAAGGCAATGCAAGAGGCAAAAGAGGCCAAGACAGACATGGACTTGCAGTTTCACCTTATCCGTTTTGACCGGTCAGTCTCCCTTGTTCGTATCTCTGGCTCCTATCTCTATTCCCAGGACGATGTGCCGACCTATCTTTTTTTGCTGTCAGACGAGAAGAGGGATATCGTTGCCCTTGAGCCGGAGCTTGAAACCTTCAGGCTTTCCTTTTCTGTTGGTACAGGCACTCTCATCGAAGTCAGTTTGCAAGGGCGCATAGCGTTTCAGCTCCAGGATTTCACTGATATCTACGAAGCCATTACCCTGTTTGCCTCTCGCTACGTACATCCCCAGGACAGGAAAGCCTTCGCAGTATTTGCAGAGCCGAAGTCTCTGCTCGCCTCTGCTCTTCCCCGAGGGGAGCAGAAGGAGATTCTCTTCAGACGTTCTAGCTATGACGACCTGTTTTCAGGGTACAGATGGGCCTTATTGTCCTACACATTGAAAGAAAAGCGTGGAGGCTCTGATCTGGTCTGTGAGCTATTCGTGCAGGATTCAGACAAAGCTACCAGCAAGCTGGCTGAAAAGACGCTGCAGACACAGCTTGACCCTCTGACTGGAGTACTGAACCGATCAGCTCTTGAGGCCCAGGTGAACCAGCAGGTAGAACTCTGTTCGGGAAAGGATAGCCTGGGCGCTTTCTTCATGCTTGACATTGATCAGTTCAAATGGGTGAACGATACCTTTGGCCATGACCGGGGAGACGAGGTGTTGCGTCATGTGGCTAGAGCGGTAAAAGGGGTCTTTCGCCCTACTGATATCGTCGCCCGCCTAGGAGGCGATGAGTTTGCCGTCTTCATCACAGGGATCCCCTCGGTTGAACTTGCCATGACCAAGGCTGAAAACATCTGTCGCGCTTTGCGTAGCCTCACTCTCCTGGATGAGGATCTGCAGCTCAGCTGTAGTGTCGGGCTCTCAATCTATCCAAAGCATGGTACCTCATTCAAGGAACTCTATCATACCTCGGATTTGGCCCTCTACCAGGCAAAACGGAAGGGAAAGGACCGGTTTTGCCTGTATGGGATAGAGGCTGTACCCTATGGCAAGGAGAAGCCTGTTGACAGGGAGTGGTTGTTCTCGCAGATGGAAGAGGAGATATATCTCTGCAATGTCGATACCTATGCATTGCTCTTCGTCAATGAGACCCTGCGCAAGAGACTGAGTCTTACCGCTCTCACAGCAAAAGGGTTTTGCTATGAGATATTGCATGGGAGAGACACCCCTTGTGAGGATTGCAAGAACCTCTGCATGCAAAGGGACCGAATCAGTACCCGTCTCAGTAAGGATGGCAAAACCGACACGATATATCTTCTTCGTGAGAAGTCCTTACTGCTGAAGGGCTCTCGGGTAAAGCTCTCCATCTCCACTCCCATACCCCAGGCATGGAGAGGTTTTGTCCTGGAACATCTGCCTCCAGATGCCCTGCATGCATTCGTGGAAAGGTTTTCCGAGGTGACCTATCAGAGTTGATACCCTCGTAACAGGAGTGTGCTGGAAGGGGTGCGTCTTGTTGTCAGAAAGGGAGATGCCTGCCGCCTTTTTCTAGCCTCACCTATGCAAAAGCTTGTCTTGGTAGAGGATATCTTGCTCTGCTTTGTTGACTGGAAACTCCATAATGTGGTAGTGTACCGAGAACCTCTTTATCCGCTAGTTAGGCGGATCATTCAGTCCGTAAGGAGGAACCATGAGAAATTATGAGTTCACAATTATCTTCGATGCAAACGAAGAAAAAACAAAGTCTGGCTTGGAACTGGTCACCAGCCTTTTTGAAAAAGCTGGGGTAGAGATTACCAAGCAGGAAGACATGGGCGTAAAGTATCTCGCCTACGATATCAAGAAACAGGAAAAAGGCCACTATGTCTACTTCGAAATGAAAGCAGACCCTTCCTCTATCCTTGGATTTGAGAAAGAGTTCTTGCTGAACACCTCCATTTTGAAGTTTCTGTTTGTCAATACAGAAAAGTAAATATACAAGAATTGGAGCATAAGCATGGCAAATGACTTGAACGTAATTGCATTGGTGGGCCGTCTTACTCGGGAGAGCGAACTTCGCTATTCCAGTGGCGGTATGGCTATCTGTAGTTTTTCTCTCGCTGTTAACCGTAGAAAGAGGACGGCTGACAACAGGTGGGAGGATGAAGCCAACTTCTTCAATTGCACTATGTTTGGAAAGAGCGCCGAAGGCCTGAACCAGTATCTGGAGAAGGGCAGGCAGGTTTCCATCCTTGGTGAATTGAGACAGAGTCGTTGGGAACAGGATGGACAGAATCGCTCCCGTGTTGAGATCATAGTCAATTCCTTGCAACTTCTAGCCAGTGCTGGTGGTGATCGCCAAGAGGGCCGTCGAACTGACACCCAGGCGAGACCCCAGGGATCCTATGCCGCACGAACACCCGCTGCCGCACCACCAATGCCCGATATGGACATGGGCGGACCAGAGCAGTTCGATGACGACCAGATCCCATTCTAATACTCTGCTTTGAGCAGAACCTAGTTTTTAAGGAGAAAATTCATGCGTGATGATGATAAAGATTTCAAAGATTCCGATAGCAGAGGCGGCAGGGACAGGCGCCCAGGTGGCGGCGGTGGTCGCAGACCAAACTTCCGAAAGAAGGTCTGTAAGTTCTGTACCCAGAACCTGACCGCAGATTACAAGAACCCTGATATGCTTCGCAGATATGTTACCGAAAGGGGCAAGATCCTCCCCGCTCGCATAACAGGCTGTTGTGCCAAGCATCAGAGAAGCGTAACAAACGAGATTAAGATGGCACGCGTTCTCGCATACCTTCCTTTTGAAAAGAAGTAAGTTTTGTTAGACGGTATGAATCAGAGTGAAAAACAGTTGATAGGTAAGGCGGCCATGGTGGCAGGGGTAAGTTTCATACTCTCCCGGTTCATGCTCGGCAATCTGCTGTTCACTATTCCGCTCATGGTTCTAGCGCCAAAGATTTCCGATCGCAGATATGCTTTGATCCCGGTAGCGGCCGTAGCGCTGCTTACGATGATCGTCTCCCTGTTCCAGGCGCGTTCAGCGCTTGCAGATCCTGCAGGAAGATTGCTGATGGGTATCGGATTGTTCATTCCCTTTGTGTTGTTGGTCGCTTCTGCTGTTTGGATTTATCTGGACGATCAACGGATACTGGTACGCTATCTTGCATCCGCCTCCTTTGGTGTGGTTGCCTCGATAGGGTTGGTTATCTGGCTTTCCAGTGGTTCTGAGACAGTTGCAAAGGTCGATGCTATCATGCTCGAATCCTTTACTGCGCTGTTCTCTCTGGTGGATGGCTCTTCCGGTACTCTCTCAACAGGAGAGTTGGAAAAGGTATATCACCTCTCTGTGATGGTCGCTGGATCTGTCCTGGTTCCCTTTTGTATGGGACTGGTAGGCCTGGCATCCTTCCTGGCTATGAGTTATCTGGGGCGAAACGATGAGAGCTTTTCAAAACGTGTGACCCATTGGTCCATTCCGTATGATGCCCTCTGGGTGTTTCTCGGATCGTGGACGGTGGTCCTGTTCCTGATGGTTCTCAAGGGTCCCTTCCTGGGACGTGCCCTTGCACTGAATGTTGCCTTGGGCTCCTCTGTGCTCTATGCTGTGCAAGGCATGGCCATCGTGATGCACTTTGTGCGTCGCAAAGGTCTGCCCATCAGTGGTGGCCGTTTGATGATAAGCTTGTTCCTGATAGCTTTCCTGGTACCTGGTTTGAACATATTGGTTGTCTTCCTGTTGCCCCTTCTGGGGGTCTTGGAGACTTGGATAGTATTTAGAAAAGACGAGTAAGGAGTTTTCATATGAAAATCATTCTCAATCAGGATGTCGCCAACCTCGGAGAAGAGGGAGACGTAGTAATTGTAAAGGACGGGTATGCCCGTAACTACCTGTTGCCTACCAAAGCGGCTGTAATGTACAACAAGACAAACATGTCCTTGTTTGCCGCTCGAGAACGAGCCATTACGAAGCGTAAGAATGAAAAGCGCACCCTGGCTTCGGATCTGAAGGCCAAGCTGGACGAGACGACCATCACGTTGGTCCTCTCTGCTGGTGAGAGTGGCAAGCTTTTCGGTTCGGTTACCTCAGCTATGGTTCAGGAAGAGCTGTCAAAGCTTGGTTTTGAAGTTGAGCGCAAGCGAATTGAAGTCTCCTCCCATACCATCAAGATGGTCGGTACCTATACGGTGCGTGTCCGCCTGTATGAGGAAGAGAGCGCTGAAGTCACTGTGGTTGTCGAGAGCGAAACCCAGGTAAAGGCCCGTGAGGTCGCTTTAGCAAAGGCTGCGGCTGAAGAGGCTAAGGCTGCTGCCAAGGCTGCATCCGAAGCCGCCAAGGCCGCCGTTTCTGCTGAAGATGCAAAGGCTGCTGAAAAGGCTGCCAAGCTTGCAGAACAAGCAGCATCTGATGCACAGGAAGCCTCCAAGGAAGCCGAAATGGTCTCCAAGGGAGCTGAGGCTGCCTCACTAGCTGAAGAAACTGCTAAAGAGACCGAGTAATAGCATGGCATCGAATAGCATGCTTGGACGCGTTCCCCCTCAAAATGAAGAGGCCGAACGCGCGGTATTAGGTGCAATCCTGCTCAATGACAAGGTCCTTGCAGAAGTGACCGACTTCTTGGGCAAGGATGATTTCTACCGGGTTGCACACCAGCAGCTGTTTGGTGCCATCGTTTCCTTTCGCCAGGAGAGTTCAGAAACCCTCGATCTGATCACCTTGAGTTCGTATCTCAAGGCCAATGACCTGCTCGACAAGTGTGGTGGACTCTCCTACATCTCTACGCTCACCAGTGATGTCCCTACCACGACCAACGCCGCATACTATGCGAAGATCCTCAAGGCACTGGCCCAGAGACGCAAGCTGTTGCTCTTCTCCTCGAAGCTCAAGGACAATGCCTACGACGAGTCGCAGGATATCCAGAAGGTGATCGATGAAGGGGAGCAGGCTCTTTCCAAGCTCAACAACGAGACTGCTGGAAGTGACAACTACTACAGCATCAAGGATCTGATAACCACAACCATCAGCGACATTGAGGAGAGAAGCACCACTGGGATAAAGAACGGCTTTGAGACAGCATTCGCCTCCTTGGACTCGATAACCGGTGGATTCAAGAAGCAGGAGCTCATTATCGTGGGCGCCCGCCCTTCCATTGGAAAGACGGCCTTCGCCCTCTCCATTGCCCTGAACATGATCGTAAAGAAAAAGTACCGGGTAGGGTTCTTCTCCCTTGAGATGAGCGCCTCCTCCCTTATGGAGCGTATGTTGACTGGCCACAGTCGGGTCGACTTCTCCCATATCCGCAAGGCGACGCTGAAGCATAGCGAGATGAACGCCATCATCGATGCCTCAGGCTCCCTCTATGATGCTGAGTTCTATATCCAGGACACCCCCAACATGAAACTGATGGAGTTGCGTGCCCAGGCAAGGCGCATGAAACTCGAACGGGACATCCAGATAATCTTTGTGGACTATATCGGTCTCATAGATGCAGAGGCTGATGCCCGTATACCTCGCCATGAGCAGATATCCATCATCTCCCGCTCGCTGAAGCAGCTTGCCCGTGAACTGGACCTCCCTGTCGTCTGCCTGAGCCAGGTTGGCCGACAGGCTGATGGGGTTGAGCCCAAGCTAGCAGACCTGCGTGACAGTGGTTCGATCGAACAGGATGCCGACGTAGTCATCCTGCTGCATCGCGATGTGGGAAAGAACCGCACCGACGATGAGGAAGAACGACGCAAGAACAATATCCAGGAGACGAAGATCATCATGGCCAAGAACAGAAACGGTGAGACCGGTGTATTCTCCTTGGCTTTTGTCAGCAATATTGTCAGATTTGAAGAGATGGAATTCAGCCATAAGTATATCTCCGGGAATAATCCTAACGCCTGATCGAGAGGAAGTGGAGCATATCCGCATATCCCAGAAAGACAAAGATACCAATAATGATGCCAATGCCGACCAATTGGAGGATCCAATAGGTCCTTGGCTGTATATGCTTGCCTGAAACCCATTCGAAAAGGGCCGTCAGGACCTGCCCCCCATCAAAAGCGGGCAGGGGAATCAGGTTGGCAATGCCCAGCGAGATACTCACCACCCCCAAGAGATACCACAGCGCCCTGAAGCCGCTGCCTGCATCGCTCTCCAGCCCCAATGCAGTTATGTCCCCGATCATAAGGGCTGCCCTGGCAGCGCCTGTGACCTCCTGGCGGATATTGCTGCTCTCCCCGCTGATGAGCAGGATCACTGAGGAAAGGGTATCCTTGGCCGTCTTGACGGTGGTTTCCCAACCTTTGATGAGACTGAATGGATGATCCTCCACCGACCTGCTCTCACTGGCGAGGGAAAAGTTCCACTCACCCTTTCCTTGTTCGTTCAGATCAGGTCGGAATGAGATATGTCTCTGCTCACCCTCTCTTTGTACCAGCAGCTCTGTCTCATCCGTATCACTTGCAAGAGCAAGCAGGAGATCGAGGTCATGGAAAACGGGCTGTCCATTTGCCCTGATGATGCGATCCCCTTTCTGGAGGCCGGCATCCCTCTCCGGTGTAGCTGGACGTACACTGCCTACGACGGGCTCTCGAAGAACAGAGATACCGTAGCGGACACCCCCATCACTCTTTTCTCCCTCTATGGGTAGATTCAGCGTCTCACCCGAACGTTCGATGGTAAACACCTGCTTGCCTTCACTCACAGAGAGGATTTCTTCCAACTCTTCCCAGTCCCTGATCGCCTCCCCTTGCAACGAGAGCACCTTGTCCCCACTGAGCAGACCCTGTTCAAAAGCAGGGCTGGATGCATCTGCAAAGAGGGTGGGGTAGTCGTTGATGGTTGCTATGACAGGCTCGGTCGAGAGGACACTGTAGGGCAGGGAAGCGAGGGTGGCGTAGAGCAATATGGCAAACACCAGATTGAACAATGGTCCTGCGATATAGGTGACTATCCTCTTTGCAGGATGTACGGAAAAAAGCGACCCATGCTCAACATGGGTGAAGCTTGTCTCCTTGTGCAGAAGGGCCTGGCTGAGGTCATCAGATCCCTTGAGTCGGCAGTAGCCACCGAAGGGTAGGGCGCTGAGCCTGAACTCCGTTCCCTTGTAGACCCTTCCCCAGAGTTTGGGTCCCAGGCCAAAGGAGAATACCTCAACATCGATACCACAGGCTCGTGCTGAGACAAGATGGCCCAACTCGTGGATGACAACCACCAGACCAATACCCAATAGTCCTATGAGGTATTTGCCGATGAGTATCACTAGAGTGCTCATAGGTAGCTTCTTGTCAACTCTCTCGCTTCCCTATCGAGGGCGAGGGTCTCCTCATACGAAGAGGGTGCATGCTCCCAAGGCTTTTCCAGGGTCTTTTCTATCGCCCTGATCATCTGGGGGTAGGTGCACTTCCTGTCGAGGAAGGTGTGTACGGCAACCTCATCGGCGGCATTGAAGGCCAAAGCTGAGCTGCCTTTCCTCTGTAGGATGGAAAAGGCCAGGGCGAGCAGGGGAAAGCGTTGCAGATCGGGTTTCTCAAAGGTGAGGGTGAGGTTGGTGAAGTCCAGGGGAAGCACCAGGTCCTTTCCCTGGTCAGTGAGCGCATTGACGATGGGAAGGGTCATGTCAGGTCTGCCCATCTGGGCATAGACAGCTCCATCGCGTGTACGGATCATGGAGTGGACAATTGACTGGGGGTGGATGACCACCTCGATACTCTCAGGGGGAAGGTCGAAAAGATAGGAAGCCTCGATGACCTCAAGGGCCTTGTTTGCCAGGGTAGCGCTGTCCACTGAGATCTTCCTGCCCATCTTCCAGGTAGGGTGGGCGAGGGCCTGCTCTACGGTTATGTGAGCAAAATCATCCTTGGGGAGGGTTCTGAACGGTCCCCCGCTACCGGTTAGGATCAGGGAGGCGATCTTTTCAGCTTTCCGGCCCCTGATAAGTTCGGCGATGGCGCTGTGTTCGCTGTCTACGGCTATGATCCGGCTGTGATGCGCTTTGGCAAGGGCAAACAGATAGGAGCCTCCGCATACGATGCTCTCCTTGTTGGCCAAGGCGAGGTCGAAGCCCTGTTCAAGGGAGAGAAGCGAAGCCTCAAGACCTGCGAAGCCTGCGATGCCATTGAGCACAATGTCTGCATCGAGGGAGGAGAGCATCTTGCTGAGGGTGGTGAAGGTGGTGATGTGGGGATAGGTGCCGGCCTCCTTTGCGGTAAGGCAGATGGAGGTGCAATCGAGTTCCCTGGCAAGAGAGAGCAGTGCCTCCTCATTGCTGTGGGCAGAAAGGCCCACTACAGTGACGGCCATCTTCTTGTCGCGGATCGCCGCTATGGCAGTGGTTCCGATGCTGCCGGTGCAGCCTAGGATGACAACCCTTTTCATGGCTTACAACAGGGTCAGCAGCAACCAGTACACAGGGGCGCTGGCGAGCATGGAGTCTATGGAGTCCAACAGTCCCCCTCTTCCGGGGATGAGGTGCCCGCTATCCTTTACCTTAGCCGCACGTTTGAATGCACTTTCGATAAGGTCGCCGATATTTGCACTGACACTGGTCAAGAAGCCCAGCAGCAGAGCCTGTGGGACGCTTACCATCTCCCGTACCCCGGGGTAGAAGAGGCAGAATGCAACAGCGAGTAGGACAGAGCTCAGCGTTCCCCCCAAAAAGCCTGCGATGCTCTTGTTTGGGCTGACCTTGATGAGACCCTTGTTGTTCTTTCCCAGGGACATGCCAAACAGGAAGGCGAACACGTCATTGCCAAAGACAAGCAGGAAAAAGAGCAACAGGAAGGCTGATGCATGACTTAGGGCTGTCAAGCGCATGATGAAGGTCAACAGGAGCCCTGGGTAGATAAGCAGGAGGCTTGCCCCGCCTATGCGGGAGAAGGTCTTGGCATACTCATCCTTGGGGCCGGATATGAGTTCTGTCGTATATATTGCCAGAGCCATGACAACGAGGGTCAGCTCGAGCAGGGGAAGCTGGGGGAAGAATGCAATTTCCAGCCATTGGGCGAAGGGCAGCAGGGCTGCCGTCCACGAGGGAAAGTTGATATGGGCTCCCTCAGCCTTGCAGTAGAGCTCCTTGAGCTCCATGGTGGCGAGGGCGGTGGTGAGCATGGCTACCAGGGCAAGGGCAAGAAACCCATAGTAGGGCAAAAAGAAGATGATAGAAAAAAGTGCTGGCACTGCAATGACCGTAGTCAGAATCCTATTACTCAGTGAACTCATTCTACCCCCCCGAACTTACGAACCCTCAGAGCGTAATCCTTGCAGACCGCCTGCACATCCTCCGCTTTCCAGTCAGGCCAGAGCTTCTCATAAAATCCAAGCTCGGCATAGGCACTGTCCCACAGCAGGAAATTGCTCAGACGCCTTTCGTTTGCGCTACGTACTATCATATCGACAGGGGGTACCTGGGGCAAGTCCAAATGGGAACGAATGTCTTGCTCACACAGAATCTTTTGGGGGTCTTCGGCCAGGCAGCGATTGACTGAGCGGCAGATCTCATTCTGCCCGCCATAGTTGATGGCAAGGATGCAATTGATGCTGGTATTGTTCTCTGTTGCCTTGACCGTAGAGGCTATGACCTCCTGCACGTCCTTTGGCAGTCCCTCAAGGTCCCCACAGACGAGGACTCGTATTCCATGCTTGTGGTAAAACCCAAGTTCCCCATGGAGCTTTGCGACCAGGACATGCATGAGGTAGGATACCTCCTGCTTGCTTCGTTTCCAGTTCTCTGTGGAAAACACATAGAAGGTAACAAACCCGATGCCGAGCACCGAGGCTTCCTTGATGACTCGCTTGAGAGCCTTGAGGCCCTCAAGATGGCCAGCGGTACGGGGGAGGGCACGTTTCTGTGCCCATCTCCCATTCCCATCCATAATGATGCCTAGGTGCTTGGGGACAACGGGTGTAGCTTCCATCTAGATCTCCATGATCTCCTTCTCTTTCGCATCGGAAAGTGTTCCCACCTCAATGCTATAGGAGTCAGTCAGTTTCTGGATTTCAGCCTCTCCATCCTTTTGTTGGTCTTCACTGATATCTCCGGCCTTTTGCATTTTCTTCAGCTCATCCATAGCTTCCCGGCGAACGTTGCGGATCGCAACCTTTGTCTGCTCAGCGGTAGCCTTAGCAGTTTTTACCAGGGTCTTTCTCCTCTCCTCATTCAAGGGGGGGAAGTTGAGACGAATCAGCTTCCCGTCATTGTTGGGAGGCAGGCCGAGGTCACTCTTGAGAATAGCCTTCTCGATAGCGGAGAGGACACTCTTGTCCCATGGCTGGATGACGATCATCCTGGCTTCCGGAACACTGATGGTGGCAACCTGGTTGAGAGGAGTCTCGTTACCGTAGTATTCGACACGAATCTTATCCAAGAGGGAAACGGAAGCACGTCCGGTTCTCAAGGAGGAAAAGTCCTTCTCAAGACTTTCAAGACTTTTTTTCATTTTGCTTTCGCAAGTTTCTAATACCTGTAGCATACAAATCTCCAATAGGACAACCGCTCACAAGTGTGAGCGGTTGGAATGAATCGATGAACGTCAGACTTCGCAGGAAGCGGAACCGGCGATGACGTAGGTGAAATCAGTAATTTCAAGAGTTCCACCGGCTGCCTTGCCGATTTCCTTGGCTTTCTGTTCCACGGTAACAGAGTCATCCTTGACGAACTTCTGCTGGAGGAAACAAATCTCTGCAAGGTGCTTGCTGAGCTTGCCTTTGACGATCCCCTCAACAACCTTTGCCGGCTTGTCAAGCAGTGCTGCCTGGGCGGTAAAGATTTCGCTCTGCTCTGCAATATAGGCAGGGTCGACTTTTGAGGTGGTGAGGTAGGAAGGAGTGAAGGCAGCGACGTGCAGGGCACAGTCGTTTGCAAATTCCTTAACTGCCTCATCATTGGCGAGAGAAGGTTTGTCGGTCTTGAATGTTACGACAACACCGAGCGATCCTTCGCCATGGACATAGCTGGATGCAAATTCATTATCACCGAGGGGGATGACAATGACCTGCTTGAGGGACATGTTCTCCTTGATGACAGTGATCAGGTCATTGACCATGCCATTGAGCTCATCGTTGACTCCGGTGTAGCCATGTTCGATTACAGCGGTGCAGATATTCTCCCCAAGTTCAGCAAACTGGGCGTTCCCAGCCACAAAGTCGGTCTCACAGGAGAGCTGTACGATCACAGCCTTGTCGGCGGTGACCCTTACACAGACACGACCGTTGTTGGTCGCCCGATCCTGTCTCTTGGCGATGGCAGCTAGGCCCATCTCCTTGAGAAACTTGTTGGCAGCATCGAAGTCACCATTGCTCTTCATCAGTGCCTTCTTACAATCCATCATGCCAGCGCCTGTGGCGTCACGCAATCTTTTTACGTCTTCAGCTGTTATAGCCATATTTTGCTCCTTAGTCCTCGTAGAGGGTCTCTTCGTCGACGGTGATAGCACTCTTGTCGTCAGCGACCTCTTCCTCTACAACGGGCTCGGTCACCTTGGCTTTCTTTTCTACAAAATCGGTGATCTCTGCACCCTCTTCAGTGGAGAAGACAACCTCTTCATCAACTTCCTCTACCACTTCCTCCTCGACAGTCTCCTCGTCATTTCCGAGAGTCTCGATGATCTGGATTCCGGCTTCGTTGTCAGCATCGATTACCGCATTGGCAATGATTTCGACAAACAGGCTGATGGCACGTATGGCGTCATCATTTCCTGGGATGGGATAGGTGATGTCTGTGGGATCACAGTTTGTATCCACGACAGCAATTACCGGGATACCAAGGCGCTTGGCCTCTGCTACAGCAATAGCTTCCTTCTTGGTGTCAATGATGAAGATTGCTCCGGGCAGGTCCTTCATGTCCTTGATGCCGCCAAGGTTCTTCTCAAGCTTGATCTTCTGCTTGGTAAGCAGGGAGACTTCTTTCTTGGTCAGGGATTCAAAGGTGCCATCATTTTCCATCTTCTCAATCTTCTTGAGGGTGGAGATGGACTTCTTGATGGTTGAGAAGTTGGTCAGCATACCGCCGAGCCAACGGTTGTTGATGTAGGGCATTCCACAGCGCTTTGCTTCAGCTTCAATAGCCTGCTGAGCCTGCTTCTTGGTGCCGACAAACAGGATGGTCTTGCCCTGTTTTACTACTGCACGAACTGCGTCGTACGCTTCAACGATACAAGCAGAGGTCTTCTGCAAGTCAATGATATGGATTCCATTTCTCTGGCTGAAAATAAAACGAGCCATCTTGGGATTCCATCTTTTGGTCTGGTGACCGAAATGCACGCCTGATTCTAGCAGGCTTTTCATGGTTACTACGGACATAATCCTCCTGTCTGACAACACAGCTCACGCTGGTGTGTCACCCTTCATCTATTACTCACCCCCGCAGGGGCGGATATTCTGCGCCATCACAAACGGGCACAGTTGCGCTCAAGTATTTCAGAAATCTGGAGGAGTGGCAACCCTATTACCGTTGCAATATCTCCTCTGATGCTCTGTACAAGCTCTTTTCCTCGCTCCTGGATCCTGTAGGAGCCAGCAGCCCCCCTCCACTCGCCAAGGTCGAGGTACTCTTCGATGGTCCTCTCGTCCAGGTCCTTGAACAGGACAGTTGCCTCGTCAAAGCCATCATAGAGGGTGTCGTTGAACCAAAGGGCCCATCCCGAGTGAACACTCTGGGCCTTGGCACTCTGAAACTGCAGCTGGGCCTTGGCTTCCTTTCGATTTGCAGGCTTGCCCAGCAGCATACCGTCGCACCAGACGAGGGTATCACACGTAAGGACAGCTCCTTCATACCGGCGGTGGACGCTCCTATACCCCTCCATCTTGCGCAGGGCCAGGAGATGGACGGCTTTAGCCGGATCTGTTTCCTGGTGGCTTTCATCGCAGCGGGTAGGCTCGACGGTGACCGTTAGGCCCATCTCCTCCAACAGCTTCTTGCGTGCTATCGACTGGGAGGCGAGTACTACACTGGGTAAAAAATCATCAAGCTTGGCCAAGGGTACTCTCCAGGCTCTCCGCCTCTTCATTGAGGAGGAGCCACGCTTCTTCACTTTCTTCCAGCTTTTTCTCAAGGGAGGCCTTGTCATCAAGGAGGGCCTTGATCTTAACTGCATCGGTGTAGTTCGCCTCCAGGGCCATACTCTGGTCCAGGACAAGCAGTCGCTTCTCAAGCTTTGCATGCTCTTCGAGCAACTCCTCACTCTGGCGCCTGAGTGTTACCAGGCGGTTTTTCTGGCGGTTCGCTTCCTTGTAGGAGAGTGCTGCTAAAGGAATCTCCTCCTCTTTCTCCTTGGTCAGATTCTCCGCTTCCACGCGCTCCTTTTGTTCAAGCTTGTAGGAGAAGTAGGAGTAGTCCCCGTCAAAGAATTCAGGAGGGTCGGTATTGGTGAGGTAGAGGATCCTGGTGGCTATATGTTCGATGAAGTGCGCGTCATGGCTGACGAAGACCATCGTCCCGTCGTAGTGCTCCAGGGCCTTGAGCAACATCTGCTTGGCATTGATGTCCAGGTGGTTGGTCGGCTCGTCCAGGATGAGCAGGTTCACCGGGTGCAGCAAGATCTTCAGGAGGGCCAGGCGGCTTCTCTCCCCTCCGCTGAGCACCGAGACGCTTTTGAAGACATCATCCCCACTGAAGAGAAAGGAGCCCAGATAGTTGCGCAACTTGGGCAGGTCAGCTGTGGCGGCAACGCGGCTGACCTCCTCAAGGACGGTCAGGGTAGGGTCCAGTGTCTTCTCCGTGTCCTGGGCAAAGTAGCCGATACTGACGCCGCTGCCCTGGCGTATCACGCCCTCGTACGTCGTATCAACTCCGCAGAGCATCCTCAGCAAGGTGCTTTTTCCCGATCCGTTCTTGCCGGTCACCGCAAGCCTTTCGCCGCGGTTGACCTGAAAGGAGAACTTGTCAAATATAACCTGGTCCTCGTAGTTCTTGTGCAGGTCCTCCACGATGAGCACATCGTTGCCACTGTGCGGAGCAGGGGGGAAGGTGAAGGAGAGCTGCTTGAGGTGGGAAGGCACCTCTACGATCTCCATCTTCTCTATCTGCTTGATTCTGCTCTGCACCTGCTTGCTCTTGGTCGCCTTGTAGCGGAACCTGTCGATGAACTGCCCGGTCTTCTCCAGCTTCTCCTGCTGCTGCCTGTAGGCAGCCTCCAGCTGCGCTATCTCCAGCTCGCGCTGCTGGAGGTACTTGGTATAGTTTCCGCTGTAGCGGGTGAGCTTGCCTGCAAAGAGCTCGAAGACCTCGTTGACACTCTCATCCAGGAACGCCTGGTCATGTGAAACTATCATGATGCCCCCGGAGTAGACCTTCAGGTAGTTCTTCAGCCAGTAGCGTGCCTCGATATCAAGATAGTTGGTAGGCTCGTCAAGCAGCATGATGGTAGGGTGTTCGACCAGGACCTTGGCTAAGGCGATGCGCATTTGCCACCCTCCGGAGAACTCCAGGCACTGGCGGTCGAAGTCCGATGGGAGGAAGCCCAGGCCACTGAGCACCTGCTCGATCTTCTCCTTGCGGGAGAAGTAGCCCTCGTCCAGCAAGCTGTCCTGGATTGCAGCAAGACGCACGAGAAGAGGGTAGGTGTTCTCCTCCTCGGTAGAGAGGGCAAGTTCATGTTCCAGATATTTTTTCTCTGCTAGAATCTCATCAAAGCGTGCATAGCCCTTCTCTACTTCAGAGTAGACGCTTCCCTCGTCAAAGAGGATGTCGCTTTGGGGTAGGTACGAGATGCGAAGGTCGCGCGTCTTGCTCACGCTCATGCTGTCGGCGGCCATCTGGCCGCTGAGAATCTTCAAGAGCGTTGACTTGCCGCTACCGTTGCCTCCTGCGAGTGCGCTACGGCTTTTTTCTGTAAGGATAAAGGACACATCGTCCAGAATATCCCTGTCTGCAAATGCAAGGTGCATGCTTTGTACCTGCAACGTTGCCACTATACTGCCCCTTTATGTAAACGGGTGTTGAAAAGCCCGTTATTTGACGTTATGATAACCTTAACACAAGCATGTGTTCTAGGACAATCCACCCAACTCCAGGAGGTTTACAGTGCTATGCCTTACCCTTACCGGCTCTACCCTAGAGGAGAACCGGGCCCTGGTGGAACAGAACAGGGCGTGGATTTCCCTCGCAGAGCTCCGTCTTGATCATCTCAGAGCTGATGAACAGAAGATTGCCTCGTCCTTTCCCTCGACAGTAGATCTGCCGGTCATCCTGACTTTCCGCCGCAAGAGCGATGGGGGAGAGTGTGACCTCAGCGAAAAGGAACGGTTGCAGATCCTGTATGAGACAGCAAAAGGGGAGTATGCCTATGTCGACATAGAGGAGGATGTGAAGAAGAGCGACCTCAAGTTCAAGGACCCCATGATTGAGCAGAAGGTCGACTTCGAGCGTTCGCTGCGCGATCGTGGGGTCAGGATCATCAGGAGCCTGCACGACTTCACCTGTGTCCCCGCCGACATCTACGGCAGGATCTCCAAGCTGGCCTCCAAAGGTGACATTCCCAAGGTGGCGGTCACTCCCAAGAGCATGATCGACGTCATCTCCCTGTTCAGGGTGCACGCAGAGCTCTCAGACATCAAGGAGAAGATCATTATCGGAATGGGTGAGTATGGCATCTGTACCCGCCTTCTCTACAAGAAATGCGGCTCGATGCTGAGCTTCTGCTCCGATTCCCAGGCAGCCCCCGGTCATCTGGGTGCCAGGGTGATGAGTGAGCTCTACCATGCCGACAAGGTGGATGAGAAGACCCATGTGTTCGGCATCATAGGAAACCCTGTCTACCATACCGCCTCGCCCAGGATCCATAATCCGGGCTTTGTGGCTATCCACTACAATGCAATCTACGTGCCGTTTCTCGTCGATTCCGTACGGGCATTCTTCAAGCTTGCAGAGATGCTGCAGATTCACGGCTTCTCGGTGACCGTGCCCCACAAGAGAAATGTCCAGCCCTACCTCGGGCGTATCACGCGTGAGGTAAAGCAGATCGGGGCGTGCAATACGGTGACCCGGATCCAGAACATGTGGAAAGGTACCAACACTGACTACTATGGCTTTCTTGCCCCCATAGCGGAGGATATAGCCCAGGAGAAGATCCGGAGCGCCCTGGTCATTGGGGCCGGAGGGGCGAGCAGGGCAGTGGTCTGGGCCCTGCACAACCACGGCGTCAAGGTAACCATCGTGAACCGGAGCATGGAAAAGGCCCGCCAGCTCGCTGGTGAGACCATGAGCAGCTGTGACACCTTGGAAAATTGCAACCTCTACAAGGCAGATCTGGTCGTACAGACAACCAGTGTCGGCATGGAGCCGTATGCCGATGATGATCCTGTGCCTTCGTTTGTCTTTACCGGCAATGAGGTCGTCTATGAGCTGGTGTACCAACCAAAGGAGACCCCCTTCTCCAGGAGGGCCACAGAGGCGGGATGTCGTGTCATTGGGGGAGGGGAGATGCTGCTCGAGCAGGGCAAGCTCCAGTTTGAGGCTTTCAGCGGATACCACTATCCCCACTGGATACACCCGGATATCTAGACCAGGTGGTAGCGTAGCTGCCTCACCAGGAATATCTTGCTGACCGGGATGATCTTCACCTCCATGTCAGGCATCACTGCGGCCTTCAGCAGCGCTTCCTTTTGTGCCGTATAGGCAACTTCCAGAGCCTGGACGATCAGTTCCTGGTCGGGGAGCATCAGCTGCAGTGCAATGTTCTTCTTGCCCACAGCGTTGCGGCAGAGCCCTACCTTCCCCTGATAGTCAAACCCTCCGGCCTCGATCACCCCATTCACCACCTGGGCAACGATCTGCTCCTCAACGAGGATCATCTTTGCCTTGAAACGCTGCTCAAGGTCCGACCGTTCGGCCTTGGTGAGCTTTGCAGTCTCAATCTTCATGCGCAGTTCCTTGTCCAGGCTCACAGGATGCATCTCCTGCAATGGGAGGATGTCGATGGATAGTGGTGCCACCTTGTTTTCCTGAACAAGCTTCTCAAAGAGAGGATTGTCCGCTTCAGGGATTGCCTCCGTGCGTTCGCCGTTTCGCTTTGCAGGGACCAGGACACCGCTTTGTACCAGGATGGTACGCCATGTCTGCTCAGTCGAGCGTTTCATCAGGAAGGTGTTGGCTGCGATCGTCGCCACAATATGGTCCTGCATGCTCTCAAGCTGGGTAAGCAGTCGTGTCACCCGATCTTCTGTGACAAGCACTATCCCATCATAGATGGTTATCTGCTGATACCGCTCATGGGTGATACCAAGCATCTTCAGCAGCGAATCACTCATCAGGGGGTAGCTGTTCTTCTCCAGATAGGTGCGGATATCTTCCCAAGCGAGGTTGCCGTCCAGGCCGCGGGTAAAGCTTTGGGCCGTAACCTGGTAGCTGGTCTGCCGGTCGAGGATTGAGAGGTCGGAGAAGCGGTACAGGATGTCGGAGTCGCTGCAACTGCCGCTGTAACTGATCGTGTTATCCGAATCGATGACCAGCGTGGAACGCCCTGTCTCCTCCTCTATCTGGTTTGCATGCCATATGTTGTTCAGGCTCAGCACACCCAGGGTGCTCAGCCTGTCCAACAGCGTCCCCTCGTATTCGATGCCACTTTTGAGAGCGAGTATCTTGAGCAGGAGCTTGAGCGAAGCTGTGTCGCAGGAACCTAGCTTCTGTAGTACTGCTATGAGGTTATTTGCAAAAAAGACTGCCTTTGGGCGCTCCTTCTCCCTGGGAAAGGGTTCTGCAAGCAACAGGCACAGTAGCTGGCGGTCATTGAGGGAGAGCAACTGGTGGGCCTTCCCAAAGTCAACCGCTATACGTTTCTCTCCTGTCAGGACGCACTGCCTGGACAATACCTCCCCCAGGAGGGCAAAGAGCAGCTTCAGCTGTTCTGAGCTGTAGGCAGGGAAGAGGGAGCTGTACTCCTCCTTGTAGGTGAGTTTCTGCTCCCTGTCCATCACGTTCAGGTAGGCTCGGACAAATTCAGTCGAACAGTAGGGGCCATGCTGTAGAGGATCGCTTTCCTCTCCAAACAGGGGCTTGAGGGAGCAAAGGGGGCGAACCCTCTCCTCGAAGAGGGGATTGAAGATCAAGGAACCCCCATCATTTATCAGGATCATACGCTCCTGCAGGTTGGATACCCGGCGCACCAGCTTGCCATAGCTCCATTTGCCTTCAAGCAATTTGATGATATTCTCCCCGGTGAGTGGGCCTGCGATGTTGACCAGGCTCAGGATGATCTGGTCCATCTCATCTATGAGTGAGAGGATCTTTTCCTCTATCTCGGGCTGTGAGAAGAAATTGCACAGCTTGGTTGTTAGGGCCGGCTTGTGGAACGGGGTCTTTATCAGACCCAGATAGTTGCGTGCAAGGTAGAAATAATTCTCCTCGGAATATCTGTTCAGCAGTGTCTTGAAAGCATCTTTAGCATATTCGGTCAATGGGGCCATACCTCAATTTCATAGGAGTATCCCTGCTCCGCAAGGAACTTCTGTCGGTTTGCCGCAAACTCCTCTTCGTTGGAGTAGCGTGTAACAATGGAATAGAAAAAACTGGCTCGGTCCTTGGGGCGGAGTATCCTTCCCAGCCTTTGCGCCTCCTCACTACGGGACCCGAAGGTTCCGGAGACCTGGATTGCTACGGATGCATCGGGCAGGTCTATGGCAAAGTTTGCCACCTTGCTCACCACCAGGATATGAATTTCCCCCTCCTTGAAGAGGCGGTAGAGTTCCTCACGCTTGGCATTGGGGGTGCTTCCGGTGATGATGGGCAGGCCGAACATTGCCGCTATGGTCTCGAGCTGGGAGATGTACTGCCCGATGATGAGGATAAAGTCATCGGGATGGCGCGCCACCAGAGCCTTGACGACATCAAGCTTCAGGGGGTTCTCGCTTGCCATGCGGAACTTCTCCCGCTTGTTTCCCACTGCGTAGGGGATCTCCAATTCAGGGGGAAGGTCGACCCTGACCTCATGGCAGAAGGCCTCCGCTATGAAGCCCTGCTGCTGCAGCTCGTTCCAGGGGACATCAAAGCGTTTGGGACCTACGAGGGAGAAAACCTCATCCTCGCGTCCGTCCTCACGTACCAGAGTCGCGGTCAGCCCCACACGGTAGACCGCCTGGAGTTCTGCGGTGATCTTGAATACAGGGGCAGGCAGCATGTGCACCTCATCGTAGATGATCAGGCCCCATTCACCTTTGGTCAGCAGTTCCAGATGGGGGAACGGGCCTTCCTTGTCAGGACGGTAGGTGAGTACCTGGTAGGTACAGACAGTCACATCCTTGGGTTCCTTGCGCTCGCCTGTGTATTCACCGATTTGCTCGACCTTGAGGTCCATCTTGTCAAGGATCTCATCGCGCCACTGGTGGACCGCAGCGATGTTGGTGGTCACAATGAGCGTCTTTGTCTGCAGAAGGCTCATGATCTGCATTCCAACCACCGTCTTTCCCGATCCGCAGGGCAATACTATGGTTCCATAGCCGCATCCGGGTCCAAGGTCGCCCAAAAGAGCCTGGGCTGCCTGCTTCTGGTACTCCCTGACACTGAACTTGTAGCCCCCCAGGGACTTGCTCCTCAGCTCCATAGGCACTGCAATACCCTTTTCCAAGGGGATACGGTCATCGACAGGGTAGCCGAGCTTGATGAGCTGCAGCTTGATCTCCCCCCGGTTGTATTTCTCTATGAGAAAGGAGTTCTCGTCATTGGGAACCAACATCTTGGAAATATGCTTGCGGGCAGCCATCTCTGCCTTGATCCTCGCACTCTCGATGCAGAGCATGTAGTACATGGGGTCTTCGCTTGAAGTGAGCACCACCTTGCCGAAGCGTGAGGCTATGTCGGTGACATAGAAGAGGACACTCTCGCTGACAGGGAAGCGTGACCAGTACTGGATGCGCTCAGTGATGAAATCACTAGTCACCCCGCTTGAAGCGGCGTTCCACAGCGATATGGCGCTCAGGGAGTAGGTGTGCACATGCTCTGGGCTCTTTATCAGTTCGCAGAACTTCACCAGATCCGAGCGGCACGCTTCGCTATCCTTATGGTGCACATCAAGGAGCAGGGTCTTGTCGCTTTGGACTATCAGGGGTTTGTCTCTCATCTCTGCCTTCCGAATGCGGTGTACCAGAGGTCCAGCAGGGTGATGGCCACCATCGCCTCGACCACCACCACTGCCCTTGGGCAGATGCAGGGGTCATGCCGACCCTCTATGACCAGATCTGTGGTGTTGTTCTGCTTGTCCACTGTCTTCTGGCTCTTGCCTATGGAGGCGGTGGGTCTCACAGCTGCCTGAAGTATGACCTCCTGGCCGCTGGATATGCCTCCGAGGATGCCTCCGCTATGGTTGGAGAGAAACCCCTCTTGTGTGCGCTGGTCATTGAAAGCGCTGCCTCGCATCGTGGCACAGGCAAAGCCATCGCCGAACTGGATGCCCTTCATGGCACCGATGCTCATCACCGCATGGGAGAGCAGGGCTTGCAGCTTGCCGAACACCGGCTCCCCTATACCTGGGGGGAGGCCGGTTATGCGGCACTCTATGATACCCCCGATGCTGTCCTTCTCAGAACGGACCTCTTCGATGAGGGAGGCCATGAGAAGGGAAGCCTCCCTGTCTGGGCAGGTGAGGGCATTGTCTGCTTCATCCCAGTTTCGTTTGGTTGCAACAACATTTCCTACCTGGACAGTCCCTGCAAAGATGGAGATTCCATGCTGGGCGAGTATCTGCTTTGCCACAGAGCCCGCAGCTACACGGGCACTGGTCTCCCTTCCTGAAGACCTGCCACCGCCACGGATGTCACGCACCCCGAATTTCTTGTAGAAACTCCAGTCTGCATGGCCGGGGCGGAACAGGTCCTGGAGATTCGAGTAGTCGTAGGGGCGTTGGTTGGTGTTGTACAGGATCATGGTAAGGGGGGTTCCTGTGGTAAGGCCCTCATACATGCCCGAGAGGATGACCAGCTCATCCTGCTCGTTCCTTTCCGTCCCCAGGGGGTTTGCCCCAGGCCTGCGCCGTCTCATCTCGGCCTGGAGGGCTTCGATGTCCAGCCTGAAGCCACTTTCGATACCATCGATGGTGACCCCCAGACCCACCCCGTGGGATTCCCCGAATGTGGTGATCGTGAAGGCCGATCCGAAACTATTGTGACCCATGCAGCAACTCCTCAGAAAGCCTGGAAAAAAGATATTCAGCGTTCTCGTATGTATTCTTGTAAGGAAGCAATTCTACCACAATATCAGATATCTTTCTATAGCGTGCATCCCGGTAGGTGTAGAGGGCGGAGAAGGAGCCCTCAATATCATGGGGGTCAAGAAAGGGGGGGACCCCCCCAAGCAGGATGCGCTTCAGCAGGGCATCCTGTTCCACCTGGAGGTAGACCACTGTCCCTGTTGCCCTGATCAGGGAGATGAGGCGCTCGTTGTCACAAGCGCCCCCTCCCAGGCTGATGATGGTCTGCTTGGGTGAATGGGAAAGAAACGCTTCCAGCGAGGCTGCTTCCTGTGCCATGAAAGCCTCTTTTCCCTCGTTCGTATACAGCTGTCTGATGGACAGCAGTTCGGGACGGTCGTTGAGGATCAGCTCATCGTTGTCGATGCAGCGATACCCCGCCTTGGTTGCGACCAGTCTGCCCAGGGTGGTCTTGCCACTGTGTTTTATTCCGCAGAAATAGAGTATGCCCATGTTCAGGACCTGTCGAATAGTGAGGTCCACTCACCACTGTAGGCGTCCAGGACAGGCACTCTAGCAGGAGTGTTGGCATAGTAGGAACTCTGCCTTCTCTGCTTGCGTTCGAGGGTGATACGTTCGGCCCTCATCTGGTAGCGTGCCTCATGCAGGTTCTTGCGTACCTGCTCGAGGTTGTAGTTTACCTTGACTGTCTTCTTCAGGGCATAGTGGAAGGTTACGATCATGGCATACCAGAACAGCGAGAGCAGAAGGGGTTGGAAATCCATGTAGGTATACCCGCCTACCCTAATTTCTTCCATGGAAGCGAGCGTATAGAGGTTGATCGCATTGGGCCAGAGCAAAAAGAGGGTGATGATGAGAGGAATCACCCAGTATACTCCTTGCCGGGAAAAGAGAAACCTGAGGGACGCTGTAAATGCCAGAAAGTTCAAAAGTAGACAAACAATGGGTAGTCCATAGGTCTCGATCATGATGCCTCCGCTTTCCAAGGGTGTTCTCCTATGATACCATAGCTACACTATTTGGGGAATAACTATGGAAATGGCAAAGAGAGCAGATCTGCAACAGTTGCAACAGCGCAAGAAGAAGCGAAAAGGTGATGTACGCGGTGCCTATTACCGCGATACCACGGCGATCATCCACTCATCTCCGTTCAGACGTTTGAAGCACAAGACCCAGGTCTTCTTCGCCCCAAGCAATGACCACATCTGCACCCGTATGGAGCACTGCCTCCATGTAGCCTCCATTGCCTCCACCATCTGCCGTGGGCTCGGCCTCGATACCGAGCTGGCATGGGCAATCGGCATGGGCCATGACCTCGGGCATACCCCCTTCGGGCATACTGGGGAGAAGATTCTCTCAACCCTGATGCAACGGGAGGGTTTCCCGCCCTTCGAGCATGAGCTCTACAGTCTGCGTGTCGTTGATTTCCTCTCTGATCATGGCAGGGGCCTGAACCTTACCTATGCTGTCAGGGACGGCATAGTGTGCCATAACGGCGAGCATCTGGTGCAGTCGATCATGCCCACCTTCGAGATCAAGGATCTTGATACCCTGAAAAGCCGCAAAAACCTCATCCCTACCACAAGTGAGGCTGCGGTGGTGCGCTTCAGCGACTCCATCGCCTACATCGGACGGGACTTTGAGGATGCCACCAGGCTGAATATCATCAGCGCCGAGCAGTTGCCCTCCCTGGTCAGGGAGCGTCTTGGCTCTTCCAATGCCCAGATGATAGATACCCTGGTAAATGATGTCATTGAGCACTCAAACGATACGGTGGGAGTCTGTTTCAGCGACCACTGCTTTGAGGCAATTGAGGCGATGATAGCCTTCAACTATGCTCATATCTACAAGAGCCCCTTGCTGCAGGGGTATGAGCGGTACTTTACCCGCCTGATTACCCTGATAGTCGATTACCTGAAGATGCTTAGGCAGACGTGTGGTTTAGATGAGGCTCTGTATGCCTCGGAGAAAAATATGCTTGCCATGGGATTCTTCCACCATCTGGTGGATATGCAGGAGAGCTATCAGAAGCATGACGGATCACTCGATCGCCTGATCTATGATTATGTTGCCGGGATGAGCGACAATTTCGCCCTTGATTGTGCCAATGAGATACTCAAGCCTGAGCATCTCAACGACTCCATTGCGCTTTCGCTGACCGGCAAGTGGTTTGACGCTAGGTAGTTATACCCTGTTCCTTGGCCAGTTGCTGGATCTCAGCGATGAACTGTCCCAGGTCATCGAAGGCCTTGTATACCGCTGCAAAACGCACATAGGCGACCAGGTTGACCTCCTTGAGCTGCTTGAGTGTCTCATCGCCGATATCGGATGAGGTAATCTCACGCTTGCTGCCCACCTTGAGCATGATGGCATCCTCAATGTTGTGCAGCAACGTCTCCACCATGCTTTCACTTATGTCCAGCTTGTCTGTGCAGGTACGTATGCCCCGTCCTATCTTATGCAGGTCAAAGCGTTCGCGCCTGCCGTCCCGCTTGATGACCATCAGAGGCTTGTCCTCTATGTGCTCGTAGCTGGTGAAGCGGTAGCCGCAGGTATTGCATTCGCGCCTTCTTCGTATGGCCGTCCCACTGGCATTCTGGCGGGACTCCAGCACCTTGTCATTCATCTCTTCACAATGGGGACATCGCATAATGCTCCTCCTGGCAATAGTATAGCCCCACAATGGGTATTTTTCAACATCTAGTGGTATTTCTCTGTAAACCATCGAAGTTACAAGAGAGAAATACACTAGACACTGACCAAATCTAAGATATGCTCCCTCTCCGTATGTACCTACTCTTGTAATTTACAGCACATATATACGATATCTTGTTGTAATTATGTATAACTTGTGATTATAATAACATTATATAAGGAGCACAGAATGGCAGAGTCGGTTAGCAGTTGCGTCAAGCAGATCGTAGACAAGTCCCCCTTCATACATGAGATGCTGATAAACGGTATCCTATCCTTCAGCAACTACGCCCAGTCCATCCATGGCGAGGTTGAGAAAGCGTACGGCAAGGATGTAAAGAGCTCAGCTATCGTCATGGCCCTCAGACGGTATGGGGAGGACCTGAAGTTGCGGACCATGAAGGAGGAGCATAGCAGTGTCGAGTACGGCATTGTGATGAAGACCAACATATTCGACCTGAACCTGGTACGACGTGACTCCTTCATCAGCAAGCTCGGCTCCCTCTACGGGCAGGTCTCCACCGAGAAGGGTGACTTCTTGAATATCACCATAGGAAGCCATGAGGTCTCCCTTGCAGTGAGTGAGAAGTATCGCGCCCTGGTGACAGAGCTTGCCAAGGATGAGGAGGTCCTGCATGAGATGGAGGACCTGGTCGCACTCTCGCTGGTCTTTACCGGTGATTTCCTGCAGACCCCCGGCGTTGTTTACGAAGCGGTGCGTCGCCTGGCCTGGGAGCAGATCAATGTCATAGAGATAGTCTCCACCATGAATGAGCTCACCTTTGTCATCAAGCGGGAAGACTCCATGAAGGCCTTTGATGTCCTGCAGGGGTTCCTCGGTGCCAAGTAAGACGATTACCCTGATAACAGGCGGGTATGACAGTGGCAAGACCACTGCCCTGAAAACACTCCTCCAGGAAAAAAACTATCCACGCGATAGCCTTTGTGGCTTCGTTTCCCTTGCCAATGCAGAAAAAACCTGTTATAGACTGAAAGACCTCTTTTCAGGGAAGGAACGCTTGGCCCTGAGCGAGCAGAGCATGGCCCTTGGGCGCAAACAGGGAAGGTTCTTTGTCGATGATGCTGTCTTTGCCTGGGCGAATGAGCAGATAATCGCCCGCCTCCCCTTTGCAAGGCTCGCCGTATTCGATGAAGTGGGAAAGTATGAGCTGGAGGGTAGGGGCTTTGACCTATCCTTCAGGAAGGCGCTCTGGCAAGCTGATGTGGATGTGGTGGCTGCCGTACGCCTTGCCTTTCTCCAGGAGGTCATCGATCAGTATGCACTTGACAGGTACGACCTGCTCGTACGCCGGCTGTGATACTTCTGAGGATGGGCGACGATGAATGAACTCTTATGGTTTTTGCTTCTGATATTGGATTTTGCTGCCATCATGGTTGCATATAGGTTTTGGGGAAAGCTGGGCCTCTATATCTGGATTCCCATCAGCATCATCCTTGCCAATATCCAGGTCACCAAGAATGTGGTGATATTCGGCATAGAGGCCACCCTGGGCAACATTGTCTATGCGACCAGCTTTCTTGTCACCGACATCCTCAGTGAGATCTACGGCAAGAAGGAGTCGGCGAAGGCTGTCAAGTTCGGTTTCTTCGCCCTGCTGTCGATGACCATCCTCATGCAGGTGGCACTCCTGTTCGAACCCTCCTCATCGGATATAGCCCATCCGGCACTTCAGACCATATTCGGTCTCATGCCACGCATCGCCATCGGGTCATTGGTTGCATACCTGTTGAGCAACACCCACGACATATGGGCCTTTGCCTTCTGGAAAGAGAAGAAGCCAGGGCGGGGATACCTCTGGCTCAGGAATAACTTCAGCACATTCGTCAGTCAGCTCCTCGATACGGTGGTATTTACCTTCATTGCCTTCTGGGGGGTATACCCCACCTCAGTGCTTGTCCAGATACTGCTCAGTACCTTTGTCCTGAAGTGGGTCGTGGCTATTCTGGATACCCCGTTCATCTATCTGGCCAGAGAGTGGCACGAGAGGGGCAAGATACCTACTCCCACCTTCTAGCTACCTTGCGGGAAGGATACGGAAAAGCTCTTTTCGGCAAGCCTCAGTCCCTGCATAGAACGAAGGGGAGAAGCTCTTCCTTTCAAGGACAAACCTGTCGTCATAGACAAAGGGCGATCCATCGACATACTGGATATCCATCCCACAGGCGAGTAGCACAGCATGGCTTGCCACAATATCCCAGACAAAACAGCTCTGGTTCACACACCCCTGGGTGTGCGAGTAGATGACAGGGGCAAGCATGTGCAGGATGCTGCTGCCGAAGATGCGTATCTTGCCGTGGAAGTTGGAGAAGTCCAGCTGGCGCTGCCCACTGGAGCCCATGGTAATCTGACGGGGTCGGTCCTTATCCCCTGTAACGGTCCATTTCTCTCCGTTGACAAGAAGGTCCGAACCGGGATCGAGACGAACAAACAGGCTTTCTGTTCCTATACCCCACCTGGGTGCTGCTATGTACGCACCTACAGGCTTTCGCTCCTTGTCCAGGATGCCAAGTGCCACCGCCCATGAGGGCAGGCCCTGGGAGTAGACATCAGTGCCGTCTATGGGGTCCAGTACAAAGGTGTAGGGAGCCTCGCTGTCAAAGGGTGTGAGGGTCTCCTCGCTGATGATGTTCGCCTCGGGAAAGAGGGAGGTGACCACAGAGAGTATCCTCCTGGAGATGGCCAGGTCCGTTTCGGTGATGACCGAACCGTCTCTCTTGTAGGAGCGGTGTATCTCGCCTTGCTTCTCTTTTGCATAAAGACCTGCATCCTCCACAGCCTTCGCAAGGGCATCGAGTTTTTCTCTTTCAAGTTGTATTTCCATTCTATTGCATAACCTTCTTGCTCATGATAGGGTAATGGCGCTTATGCAAATGCCTATCGCCACTATTGTCCAATCGTATATCAAAAGCAGTCCTGCCTACAAGGCGTATGCCTCAGGTGCCTCTTCTCTCTCTGTCCAGGGTCTTGAAGGGTATCCCTTGGCTCTCTTTTTGCGTCTGCTCAGCAGACGTGAAAAGAAGCGGGTGTGGGTCATCTGTCCGACAGAGGAGAGCGCCCTTGCCCTGTTGAAGGACAACGGCTTGAAAGTCGACTCCAAGAGTGTCATGCAGACACCCCTGAGCGCAGAAGAGGTAAAGACCATCTACCTTCCCAGCCATGGGAGGAAGCTCTACTCCACCTTCACCGGTGATGATATAGAGTACTCCCAGCTGAAACAGCTCTCCTCCATCAAGGAGTGCAAGCATGGCATCATCGTCACCCACCTCAGGCCCTTTGTCAGCCAGGTGGTCTCCCCTAAGGCCCTGGGTGACGCTGAACTGAACATACGCATCAATTCACCATTCGACCCAATCAAGCTTGCCCAGGAGCTTGGGGGGGCGGGGTACATCAACACCGTAGCAACAACCGCCCCAGGGGAGTTCTCCGTACGTGGGGAGGTCATGGACATCTTCCCCTATGAGAGCGACTTTCCCTTGCGCATCTATGCCGACTGGGACAAGGTGGGCAAGATACGAATCTTCAACCCTGTCACCCAGGAGACCACCGACAAGATCAGCAGCTTCTCCCTCTCCCTGGTCGATGCCTCCAGCGCCAAGTTGCTCACTTCATCAATCGAGGAGTATTTCACCCAGGATGACTTCTTCTGTTTTGTGGGTGACCAACGGCTCGCTACCAGCTATCACAGCCTCACCCTTGAGGCAAAGGCCCTCTACCGTGAGGCATTCCTGGAAGATCGTGAGGCGATGAAGCCCGACCAGCTCCTCTTTGATTTCCCCGCTTTCCAGAAGCGCGTGACCAAGGCCATGACGCTGGTTGATATTTCAGGGCAAAAGGAGGGGGTATTCTCGTTTGATATCGGAGGACCCCGCTCATACTTCGGCAACTTCGTCCTGCTCAAGGAGGAGCTGGTCAGCCTGCACAAGGATGGGTGGCAGGTGACCATCTTTACCGAGAACCTGCTGCAGCGCCAGCGCCTGATGCAGATGCTCAGTGATTTTCCCACCCTCCAGTGGGAAACGCGGGAGATTTCAGGGGGCTTCTCGATCCCCTCTGAGAAGGTCATAGCTATCTGCGAGCACGAGATCTTCGGTCGTCGCCGTCAGGTGGTCAAGACGCTCCAGCATACCCAGTCCTCCCCGTTGGACTCCTTTGTGGACCTCAATGAGGGCGACTATGTCGTCCACGTGAACTACGGGGTGGGCCAGTTCGTCAAGATAGACAGGGTCTCTTCCTTTGACCGTGAACGGGACTTCATCAAGATAGAGTATTCGGGCAACGAGATGCTCTACGTCCCCATCGAGCAGGCCAACCTGGTCCAACGCTACATCGGCAGTGATAAGGGTGAACCCCGAAAGGACACCCTCGGGGGCCAAGGTTGGGAGAACAAGAAGAAGAAGGCACGAAAGAGTGCCGATGACCTTGCAAAACACCTCATAGCCCTCTATGCCAAACGTAAGAACAGCGTAGGCTTCGCCTACCCCAAGGATACCGACTGGCAGCTGCAGTTTGAGGCATCCTTCCCATTTGACGAGACAGCTGACCAGCTGACCTGCATCGAGGATATCAAGAGTGACATGGAGAAGCCGATGGTCATGGACCGTCTGGTGTGTGGGGACGTGGGCTACGGCAAGACCGAGATAGCCTTCCGGGCCGCCTTCAAGGCGGTCATGGGTGGCAAGCAGGTGGCATTCCTTGCCCCTACCACCATCCTGGCCGAGCAGCATTATGACAACTTCCTCAAGCGGGTGGGCTCTTTCCCCATCAGGTGCGCCCACCTGTCGAGGATCGTGCCCAGGAAAGAGCAGAAGAAGACCCTGCTTGCCGTCGCTGAAGGCAAGGTGGACATCCTCTTCGGCACCCATAGGATATTGCAGAAGGATATTCTCTACCGTGATCTTGGCCTGCTGGTCGTAGATGAGGAACAACGCTTCGGGGTAAAGGACAAGGAGCGCATCAAGACGATGCGAACCAGCATAGACTCGCTCTCCTTGAGTGCAACCCCCATTCCCAGGACACTGTACATGTCGCTGTTGAAAATCCGTGACATGTCGCTACTGACCACCCCTCCCATAGCCAGGATGCCCATCAAGACCACCATCGAAGAGTTTGATGAGTATATCATCTACCGTGCCATCCGCGAGGAGATCGCCCGTGGTGGGCAGGTATTCTACCTGCACAACAGGATCGAGACGCTCGAGCAGGTGGTCAGCCAGCTCTCGCAGAACCTGCCTTCCCTCATCATTGAGAGCGCCCACGGGCAGATGGACAGCTCAAAGCTGGAGGATACGATGCGACGCTTCGTCCATCAGGGAATCCAGGTCCTGGTATCGACGACCATCATTGAGAATGGGATCGACATTCCCAACGTGAATACCATCATCATAGACCGGGCGGACCGCTATGGCCTCTCCCAGCTCTACCAATTGAGAGGGAGGGTGGGGCGCAATGACCGCCAGGCATATGCATACCTCTTCTATCCCCAGGGAAGTGCCCTCAGTGAGATAGCGCTCAAGCGCCTGAAGATCATCAGCGAGAGCACCGAGCTGGGATCGGGTTTCAAGGTTGCCATGAAGGATATGGAGATCAGGGGGACAGGCAATCTCCTGGGCAGGGAACAGAGCGGACAGCTCGCTTCGGTAGGCCTGGACATGTACATCAGAATCCTTGATGAGGCGATAGCTGCCCTGCAGAAGGATGGCGAGCGTGAAGAGGAGAAGGAAGTATTCCTCGAACTCGACTACACCGGCTTCATACCCGACTCCTACATCAAGGCACCCCAGGTCAAGTTCGATATCTATCGCAAGATATCCTCCATTGCCGACGAAAAGCAGTTGCAGCAGCTCAACAGCGAGCTCGATGACCGCTTCGGTCCTCTACCGGAGGAGGTTGCGAACCTGCTGTATATCGCTGAGATCAAGATTCTCTGCCGAAAGCTCTCCATAGTGCACCTCACTGACCGAAAAGGGGTGGTCACCCTGGAGTTTGGCAGGGTAGCCAAGCTGAATGTCCAGAAGGTGATGGCCCTCATTGCCTTGAGCAACAAGCGCGTAACCCTGGATCCCAGGCGGATGAATTTCATGTATATTAAGATTGATGCAGTCTCCTTGCGTGACAAGGCGCTGTTCCTGATGGAACAGTTGCAGCGACTGCTGTAGGAGGTACGATGGCTACCATATTTGATGAGATCCCATCGCTTGCAAAGGTGGAGGATCGTGAATTTGGCACCCCAAGGACGATAAAGAGCTTCGTATTGCGATCTGCAGGCCTCAAGGCCTTCCAGCTGGAGGCTCTGCGCCAGTATTACCCTACCCATGTCATAGAGTACAAGAAAGAGATTCTAGACTGGAAAAATGTATTCGGCAATGACAAGCCGGTTATCATCGAGATAGGCTTCGGTATGGGGACCTCAACCCATAGGATTGCAAAAGACCGTTCTTCGTACAACTACCTCGGCCTTGAGGTCTTCCTCTCAGGTTTTGCCAAGCTGTTGAGCCTCATCGGAAAGGACAATTTGGACAATATACGCATCATGCGCTTTGATGCTGTTGAGGTCCTTAATCAGATGATTGCAGATGGCTCGGTTGCAGGATTCCATATCTTCTTTCCCGATCCCTGGCCAAAGAAGAAACATCAGAAGAGAAGGCTCATCCAGGAGCCTTTAGCGAAGCTCATAGCCAGCAAGCTAGAGAAGGGTGGCTACATCTACTGTGTCACCGACTGGGAGGAGTACGCCTACCAGATGCTGTCTGTCTTTGCAAAGGTCCCCTCCCTTACCAATCCCTATGATGGCTTTGCCCCTCCCAGACAGTGGAGGCCTACCACCAGCTTCGAGCAGAAGGGCCTTGAGCAGGAGTTTCCCATCAATGAGGTGTGGGTGGAGAAGCTGTAGGTGAAGGTTGACTTCTAACCAACTGAGACCCTCTTAATAGTTTTTGAGGGCGTTGTGCTATTGTTTGTTTGCAACTTGGATATATATGACCGATGCAAAGCCACTATTCGGCAGGGGGGTAGTGGCTATGCAGTTTGTCCAATTGTTGGATGAACACTCCTGCATACCAGAAGTCGATGGATTTCTGCTCGTGGACAGGGATAAAGTGCCTGACATCCATTCCTGCTTCAAGCCAATCTATGCCTGTGATCCTTTGGTATAACGCACCATGTAGCCATGCCCGGTCAACATGAACCTTTGTATCCTTCCAAGGTCCTGGTTGGTGTAAGGCCTCTTCAAGATACCGATAATGCACAGGGGTATTCCTTGCGGTATACCAGATGAGATCATACCAGTCTCGTCCCTTACCATAACTCCTGCGTAACAAAGCATGGATTGTACCTGCAAGCAGGGTGGGAGGGGTTTGTACGGTTTCTGGGGATAGGTAGGGGAAATCCATAAACGTCATTCCATGCAAACCGTCAGGTGGTGGATTGGTATCTATTTCCAACTTGATCCTGATTTACCCAAGCATTTTGTCTTTCCGGCATAGTGCAATTGCAGGATTTTTCCTACAGTTTCGTCTTTGAGAAATGCAAGCCTGGCCGGAGATTTTGTTTCATATCTATCAGTCACTTCCATATCGTAGCCGAATGCGGCAACAGTACGTTTCCCTTGCTAAAGCTATCCTTGCCACGCGAATTCAGGGTTTGGTTGCAAGAGAGTGAAATCCAAACCCTCACAAAATCTAGTGAGTCCATGAAAGATACGCAGGCAGGTTCCTCCCTGGAAAGCGGCTTGACTGAAAAAGTCAGTTGCTCCAAGTGAAGCGAGAAATGCTTCCTGGGTTATTTCCCGCAAGGCTTGCATCTCTTCGGACTCAGAAGAAACGGAATACGACCGTAGCTTTTGTTCAATTGCTCGTATACTCATGGGAACAACTCCTTTTTCAACCCATTTAGCAACCTAACCACCCTATGGCTAGAATAATTGCCTTCCAACTCAATGCAATCGATCTCTGCAATCTCTTGCAAGTTTTCATTATCGATACGCAAGGATTCAACGAGTGGTCCGCTTGAATGCCAGTAACATTCTTGCAGATAGACATAATCAGCTAGGGTTTTTGGGTGTTGCCAGAAACCATACATTACCCGACGGATAGCATAGCTACTACAGATTTACTCAAATTTGAACATTAGAATCCAGGGGAGCAATCTCAACGCTGATGGTCGTTGTATAGCTTCCTGCGAGACTCTTCTCGACATCACTTGATAGGACACCGGTAATAAACAGTTTCCATATATTGGCAGTGGTAAAAGAAAGGTTATCCCATATGATGGGCACCTTAGGCGTTATCGGTTGGGTAGAGGTCGCACTGGTTCCACGATGAAGCTCAAAGGGGATGGTTGCGTTGTTGTCCAGAGTGTATCGGAACTTGAAGTTATTGTTCATAGGGTCGGCATTGTCCCTAAAGATGACGCTCACCCCGTAATTTTTGTTATAGTCATCACCTTCCAAGTTCATCTGTGCCTCTACGACCTCAACCTTATTGGATCCCAATGCCTGTGATAGACTCACCAGTATCTGGTCAGGGGAGAGGGAGAGCCAAGCAGTTGCTGGAACCGAGGAGTTCCTGTATCCGATCAGATTGATGGTGAGTGGCGGTGCATTCTGACTTGAGGTGATGGTAAACCTAGTGGAATAGTCACCGTTGGGGATACTGTCCTGCTGCGCCTGGTTCTATCTGACTAAGACCAGGTCAACCCATGTGGAAGAATACGTTTCATCACTTCCTGAAGGTACAGGTATCTCAATTCTTCCCCCGCTTCCAGTGATGACGGAATTCCCTTGAACGACGTCCACATCCTTGCCGTTCCTGCGTCCACGCACCTTGCCGATGAGGAAATACTCACTATAGGCGTTCGGTATGGAGTTGTGGGTAAAGTAAAACAAGCCTGTGCTGTTTGAAGGTGTTTGGCTGATTGTCAGCCTTGTTGCCGGTCCGATATATTTAATGCGACCGATATACCCAGACAAATTCCATATTGGGTAGGAAGTGGTGTAGTACGAGGATGGGGTGTCAGGGGAATCCGCAAATGCCAGGTCATACTGATTATTTGTCGGTGCATCTAGGTACAGCTCGGCATTACCAAACGCAAAGAGTGAAAAACCGCACAGCAGCATGGATAGGATGAGAAAAGTATAGATGGGGAGTATATGGCTTTTCATTACAGGTCCTGTAGGGCTTCTTCCCTTTGAGATAGATCATAGTACTTCTGCATTTTGATGAGTATGTACTAGAGGTTACCCTATAAGCTATTAGCAAAAATGGCAAGCCAATTCTTCAAGTGCTTGGGTATTTACAATGCATTCTTCGATGATCCACATTGTACCAAACACAGCATGACCTGTCATGGTCTGACAGGTCATGCTGTGCTATCGTAGGAATATACAGCAGGGGCATGGTCGATTGGACAGACCAAAAAACCCCTGTTGCTCACCGCATATCAGTGCAGGGGGTGTAGTACATAATGCGATCGCTGATTTGAAAACCCCTTTTCTTTGGAAATTCCAAGAAGGAACATGCTGGCTCTACACAGCAACAACTTTTCCTTCGCAAGGCATCAACGATATGGCAATTGGTTCTTTCTGATGGACTACCTTCACCGACACTTCAACGTGTGTATTGGTATGGTTGTTTACTACAATGAGCAATTTCCCCTTACTGTCCAAAAGCCTGAGCAAGACAGAGGTCTTTTGTCCTATTTCCCTCTCTCCCTGATACTGATATGCGATACTCTCAATAGCTGGATACCCGCTTCGGTCCAATAGGCTGGCAAGATATTCTCCACTCTCATGATCGCCTTTTTCCTCATAGCTGAGTGAGATGAAGCTTCCTATCCATATGACCTTGCCCAATCCTAGGTGTTTCCGTATCACTGCAGGTTTGGTCATTCTTTTTTCAGAAAGGATACTGCTGAAGGAGGTCGATTACTCCTTGTTGCTGACGTTCATCGGCTTCTTTGTCTTTGTGGGTAATCTGGGGGAGATCGAGCATGTGCGGCTTGCCTTGCAAAGGCTATTGCAGGGAAGGGTGTTTCTCACCTCTCTGGTTGCAAGCCAGATCATCAGCAATGTCCCGGCTACCTTTTTGCTCTCACAGTTCACCAAAAACAGCAGGGATCTGCTTCTGGGTGTCAATGCCGGTGGATGTGGAACGCTCATTGCATCGATGACTTCAGTGATTTCCTTCACCTGCTATGCCCACTACAAGCCTTTCGAGGCAGGAAAGTTCCTGTTTGTCTTCTCCTGGGTCAACATACTCTTTGTTGCACTGTTTTTGCTACCCTTAGTAGTTTGGTACGGAACTTCCCTACAAAACTGGCAGGAAGCGTCATCGGCTTCTGGCCAAACAAAAATTCCTGATAGGTGAGGCTCTCTTCCTCCATGCTGATACATCCTTAGCTTCTATTTCTACATGAAAAGGCCCGGTTACCAGAGTAACCGGGTCTTCTCATGCACCAAACGTGTAGACTGTATGCATGCCAAAGAGATTACGATACTAAGGCTTCTTCAACATTGCTTTCAGTCAAGCGGATCTCTGTCCCGTCGAAGGTAGCGAAAATTGCCTCATTCTTTCCCTCTACCAGATAGTCATAGGTGAAGAATTCCCAGTTCCCAGCATCACTGCTATCTTCAATCTGCATATACACCTGATTCTTTCCATAAGGAGCAAGATAGAATGTCTTGCTCTCACCGGAGGCAATGGTTTCATCCACATCTAAGGCATTATCAGTGTATGCTGAAATTTAAGATCCAGAAACATACTGCCTACCTTCCACATAATCGATTGCATGACTACCTGTATTCTTAACAACCAAGGCTTTGGTCTCTATCGGACTCTCACAGCTTGTGAACAACACTATCGAGAAGAATAAGGCCAATACAACCACACCGCATGCAACTCTTTTTTTCATATTTTTCCTATGGACCTATTTTATAGCCCAAAGCAAAGTATATATCTAATTCGAGAAAAACAAGCATAATTCAAGGAAACGTTATATAAGTTACATAGAAGCAATACAGACGGAGTACACAAGAGGGAAGGGAGCTTGCCGCCGCAAACTCCCTTCCAAATTCAGCACAAATTCACTCTCAAGCAATCAGAAAAAACCTATTTGGTTTCTGATTGACCCCCATACACCTACACCTCATCCTCTAAGGAATCCTTGTAGGCTTGAATGACCTCTTCGGAAAGCTTGCCGTGTAACGGCTCATAATGATCAAACTTAACTTCAAAGCTTCCCGTGCCACTGGTCAT
>CAZTXW010000003.1:0-52514 GCA_964617345.1 uncultured Sphaerochaeta sp.
GCATTGTGGTATCGATATAGTAAAATTTGGAAAAGACATCAACCAAATACTATACAGAACAACACTCCATAAAACTTCTATACTGAGACTGTATTATGAAGCAATTGAAGTGTTTGAAAGATATTATACATATGAAGAAATCGACGGGTTTGTCCGTATAAAAAAAGAGTTGCTTCCTAAGGAAGCTTTTAGGGAATCACTAGCAAATGCACTAGTACACAGAGCGTGGGATATTGATGCACATATAACAATCTCCATGTATGAAGATAGCATAGTGATTGACTCCCCTGGGGGTTTACCCTCAAGTATAACAAAAGCAGAGTATCTACGTGGCAATGTATCGTTAGCAAGAAACCCTATTATCGCTGGCGTATTTTTTAGATTGCAGATAATAGAACAGTTTGGTACTGGTATACCAAGAATAATTCATGCATACAAGGATAACAGATTCAAGCCTAATTTTGAGATCAGTAGTAACAGTATAAGGATAACCTTACCATTGATTGAGACAGAACTATCACAGATAACAGAAGACGAGGAGATTGTGTATACTCTTTTAAACAATCAAGGTGAACGTAGCCGAAGAGAGCTAGAACTAGCAACAGGATACAATAAATCTAAACTGTTACGAATTCTTAATACGCTGATTGATAAAAATGTAGTAGTAAAACTAGGTAGCGGCCCAGAAACTACATATACTTTATGCTAAAATAGAAGAGGAAAGCCAGGGTAAAGCAAGTGCGTATGATAGATATCAATACCCAAGCTGCTGAGGCTAACGCTTAGCACGCTTCTTATACATTTTTTTCCCAAGCAACCCAGTGGGACAAATGACTAAAAGCGATTGCATTTTCATTAATACAATGGTAAAATGCAACCGTTCGCAACAGTTAAGGAGCCTCTTCATGAAAAAAACGTCCCTTGTCCTTCTGATCCTAATCCTCTCTCTCTCCCTGTTCGCACAGGCAACTGCAGAAAAGCAGATGCAAGGCAGTGATTTCTCCCTTGCTACCGATGCTAATGGCAGGAAACTGCTCCTCAAGGAAAAACCTACTTCCATCATGGTGGCAGGGAAAGCCGCTGTCATGCCGGCCAATGCTCTCTTTCTCTTCCCCGAAGTGGAAGACATGAAGTTGCAGCTTTCCAAGACAGACCAAGGTCTGGGAGACTTTTTCAATCTGCTTCGTCCCTCCCTTGATGACCAAAGCAGATTCCCCCAAAACGCCAGTGTTGAGGAAATAGCTTCAAAAAATCCTGAGCTAGTCCTTCTTAAGGCAACCCACTATGAATCACTTGCCAAGAAACTCGACCAGCTGGGAGTGCCGAACTTCACCATGAACTTGGAGACATATGCGCAGTGGCAACGTGAGATTGCCGAACTGGGCAAGCTGTTGCAGAACCCGGTGCGGGCACAACAGATTCTCTCCACCTATGAGAGCCGGCTCAAGAACATTACTGACAAGGTAGGATCACTACAGCAGGACCAGAAGGTCAGGGTTCTCCTTCTCCAGGGGTTAAGCAGTGACAATACGAACTCCTTCAAGATAGCTCCCGATGCCTGGATGCAGACTTGGATGGTCGAGCAAGTAGGAGCCGATGCCGTTTGGAAGGGTGCCAATACCGCATCAAGCGGTTGGTCCACGGTCTCCTTTGAACAGATAGCGGCTTGGAAGCCACAGGTCATCTATGTGGTCAGCTACAAGACTCCTACCGATTCCTTTATCAACGAAATCTACAGTTCCCCCATCTGGAACGAGCTGGATGCTGTCAAGAACAACCGCGTCAAGGCAGCACCTGCTGATGTGATGAGCTATATGCAGCCTGTCTCCAGTTGGATACTGGGTGCAGAGTGGATGGCAAAGGATCTCTATCCTCACCTATTCCCTACCCTGGATATGGAGAGGCAGGTACGCTCCTTCTATACGGAGATGTACAACATCACAGACAGTGACAAGCTCGACTACCTTATCGGTCGATTCAATGCTTCCCTTGCATTGAACAGACGCTGATGAACGCAGAACTGCTCTACCGAAGTGAGGAAAGGCGCAACAGGCGAACCCTGTTGCTGCTTCTGTTGCTGTTACTCTTTCTCTCCATCCTCTTCCTGTTTGCAGGAAGATATCCCGCAGGCGGTATTACCTTTCCCAAAGACCTTGGGACAAATATGATGATGCAAAACATCATACTCAATATTCGTCTTCCCAGGATTCTGCTTGCCCTCATAGCAGGGGCAATCCTCAGTGCCGCAGGCTTCACCTTCCAGATGCTCTTTGCAAATCCCCTGGTGGAGCCGGGCTTCCTTGGTGTCAGTCAAGGCTCTGCCTTTGGAGCTGCCCTGGTCATTGTCATGGGAACGAACAGCTCGGCTATGGTGCAGGTAAGTGCAACCTTCTTTGGATTGCTGGCACTGGCCTCCTCCTATTTCCTTGCCAAGCGATTTCGCTTTGGCGGTTGGTTGCTCAGACTGGTGCTTTCCGGCATTGCCGTCTCGGCAATCTTTACCTCTGCCCTAGGGGCTGTCAAGCTGGTTGCTGAGCCTACCAAGGATCTGCAGGATATCACCTTCTGGATGATGGGAGGCCTGTGGAACAGCAACTGGAAGCAGATCCTTACCATCATGCCCATAGTTCTTGTCTGTCTGGCTATCCTGTTCAGTTACCGCTGGAGGATGAACCTCCTCTCCTTACAGGAAAAAAGTGCCTACTCAGTAGGGCTCAATCCCACAAGGGACAGGACAGTGCTGCTGGTAGTAGCCACAGTAGGCACCACCCTGACCATCTCGCTGACCGGTCTCATAGGATGGGTCGGCCTTATCATGCCACACCTTGCACGCAAGCTGTTCGGTTCCGACAGCAAGGCCGCCCTTCCAGGCTCCATGGTGATGGGATCTCTTTTCCTGTTGCTGTGTGATACGGTGGGAAGGACGCTCTTACCAACGGAGATTCCCATAGGACTGCTTACCAGCTTTATCGGAGCCTTCATATTCATCGTGATCCTTTCACTCAAGCACCAGGAGGGCAAGGCATGACAGCTCTCAAGATTGAAGGGCTCAGCTTTACCTATCCCAGTGGAACCAAGGCCCTCTCTGCTATTTCCCTTGAGGTGGAAGAGAACGCTACCCTAGCATTGCTCGGTTCCAACGGGGCTGGGAAAAGCACTCTCATGGATATCCTCTTTGGCTGGAAACCTTCCTCTAGTATCACGCTGTTCGGTAAGCCGCTGAAGGAGTACGGAAGGAAAGAGCTGGGCAGGCATATAGCCTTGGTACCTCAGAGCGAGCACTACAACTTCTCCTTCACCCTGCTCGACTATACGCTGTTTGGTCGTGCACCTTATCTTGCTGAGATGGCATCCCCCACTGATAGGGATGTGCATATTGCCTATGATGCCCTGCAAAGGGTGGGGCTCGAATCCTTTGCCCAGAGGTCGGTGACCTCCCTTTCAGGGGGAGAAGGCCAACTGCTCCTGATAGCCCGCGCCATTGCGCAAGAGAGCCGGGTCCTCCTCCTTGATGAGCCGACTTCAGCACTTGACCCGGCAAACCGGAGGAAGGTCATTGAGATACTGAAAGCACTGCATGCAAGGGGAAAGACCATCATATTCACCACGCATGATGCTCAGTTTGCCTATGAGCTAGCTACCCATGTGGCGATGCTCAAGCAGGGCAAACTGCTCGCATATGGAATAAAGGAGAAGGTGGTCACCAGTACCCTGCTGACCACCCTCTATGATACTCCCATGACCGTATGCACGGTGGAGGGAAAGACCCTTATCTACTAAATCTCCAGCGGAACAAACGAAAAGCTCCGTACATCAAAGAGCCCGATGTCGGTCAGCTTGTAGGCGGGTATCACCGGAAGGGCCATGAAGCTGAGGGTGGTGAAGGCATCCATATCGGCCTTGATGCCAAACGCCTGTTGCCCGACTTCATGCAGGGTATCCAAGGCTTTGGCAACCTCGGATCCACTTTTGTCACTCATCAGGCCCCCTATTGGCATGGGAAGGGAGGCGAGGACCTCGCCATCCTTGATCAGCGCAAGGCCACCACCAATGCCTATGAGATAGTTTACAGCCGCTACCATATCCTGATCATTGTCCCCTGCTACGATAATATTGTGCGAGTCATGACCCACTGAGGAGACGATAGCACCCCCTTTCAGGCCAAAGCCCCGTATGAGGGCGACACCGACATTGCCAGTACCCTTGTGGCGCTCGATGACGGCGAGTTTTATGATATCGGCAGAAGGGTCATGGACCCATTTTCCCCCAACAACAGAAACCTCAGCTTCACCTGCCCCTGTAACCACACCTCCAGGAATAGTATCAATGATGCGCACATGTGAACTCTTCAAGGGGAGTTCTAGTCTGGATACGGAGAAATCCTTTACCTGCATGGTGCCGGAAACCTTCTCATCATGGTGAGAAGTGGCAGGTTTGAGGATCTTTCCATCTCGGGCAACCAATTCACCGCCGATAAAGACATGGCTCATGGAGAAATCGGTAAGATTGTTGCAGAGCACCAGGTCAGCCCTCAGACCGGGTGCGATGGCTCCCCGGTCCTTCAGGTTGTAGCATTCGCTGCTGTTGACTGTTGCCATGCAGATGGCTTCGATGGCATCGAGGCCATCTGCAACTGCAATGCGTACGTTATTGTTGATATGTCCATCTTGCAGGATGCTCTTGGGCTGACGGTCGTCGGTGCAGAAAAGGCACCTCCTGCTGTTCGCTTGTGTTACCCCATCAAGAAGTCCCAGCACATTCTTGCAGGCAGATCCTTCACGCAGCATGACGTACATGCCGCGCCTTACCCTGCTGTGCAGCTCTTCGGCTGTCTCACACTCATGGTCGGTCTTGATGCCTGTGCTGGCATAGGCATCAAGGTCAGAACCGAAGATTGCGGGGCTGTGCCCATCGATGATTTTTCCGACCTTCCTTGCCTCCAATATCTTATCCATCACCAGGTCAGTACCTGCGATGATGCCGGGGTAGTCCATCATCTCCCCAAGGCCCAGGACACGGGGATGTCCGATGCGCTGTGCTATCTCAGGGGCATGAAGGATGGCCCCACTATTCTCAAACTCAGTAGAGGGGACACACGAAGGGACCATAAAGAAAGCCTGCACGGCTGTCTCTTCGGTTGCCCTGATCATATAGTCAAGTCCTGCAAGCCCAGTCACATTGCACAATTCATGGGGATCTGCCACCACAGTGGTGGTGCCACAGGGGACTACCAGGTTGGAAAACTCCTCTGGAGTGCTGTGCGAGGACTCGATATGGACATGGGCGTCGATAAACCCGGGAAGGAGATAACTCCCCTTTGCGTCAAGAACCTCTTTTCCCCGTCCTTCCCCACTATTGGCATAGCCGCAAATGTGTCCATCGGCTATAAGCAGGTCAGAAGAAAACCACTCCTTATTATATACATCAAGTATATGAGCTCCTGTTATGCAGAGGTCTGCCTCTTGGCGACCGGTTGCCACCTCTATGATATGTTTCATCTGTCTTGTACTCTGTTCTTTACCTGACATAGTTTCTCTCCTTATGTAGAATACCACAGCTTCCTAGTCAGTAGTGTACCATCTTGAGATGATTGTTCAAGGGGAAATCAAACTACAATATGAGAAGATACGTAAAAGTAAAGGAATATACCATATCACACCATTCCAGTTGGCATACTTTCCATATACTGCAGAATTCTGTATGAATATGGATGTTCCAAGCAGTTTTCAATTGTTACTATAAGAACAAATATCGCAAAATCAAAGATTTTACTGTACTACTCCCAGCACTTGTACTAGAATGGACTCGACAATCATTTGTAAGGAGTGCATCGATGGAAAAATTCTTTAAACTTAAAGAAAGAAAGACTGATGTCAAGACAGAAGTATTGGCAGGAATCACAACGTTCCTCACCATGGCTTATATTCTTGCCGTCAACCCAGGTATCCTTTCCGCTGCAGGAATGGATTTCTCTCGGGTTTTTGCAGCAACGGCTATAGCTTCTGCAATCGCCACGTTGGTAATGGCCCTGTTGGCAAACTTGCCGTTCGCTCTGGCCCCAGGTATGGGACTGAACGCTTTTCTTGCCTTTACCGTAGTATTAGGCATGGGAAAGACGTGGCAGTTTGCGCTCACCGCCGTTTTTGTTGAAGGTATCATCTTCCTGATCCTGACAGCCGTCAATATCAGAGAGGCTATCGTCAACAGTATCCCGGCTAACCTGAAAAAGGCAATCGGCGTTGGTATAGGTCTCTTCATTGCCTTCATCGGTATGCAGAATGCTGGTATTATCGTAAATAACGATGCAACCCTTGTCGGCCTCAGCCACAATTGGTATACCGGTCCTGCAGGCCTTGCAATGCTCGGTCTTGTCATCACCGGCATCCTGTTGGCCTTCAAGGTCAAGGGAGCCCTGCTGATCGGAATCATAGCAACCACCATCATCGGTGTTCCTTTTGGAATCACCAAATATGCCGGCGGTTCCTACCTTCCCCCAGCTCCTTACTTCTTCCCCTTTGAGTTCTCTAACATTCTCACCCTCGATTTTGTCGTAATCGTATTCACCTTCTTGTTCGTGGATATGTTTGACACCGTGGGAACTCTCATCGGTTGTGCTACCAAGGCTGATATGATCCAGGAAGATGGTTCGATCCCCAACTGTAAGGAAGCTCTGTTTGCTGACGCAGTGGGTACCACCGTTGGTGCTGTTCTCGGTACCTCAACGGTCACCACCTTTGTAGAGTCTTCCTCTGGTGTCGTAGAAGGCGGACGTACTGGTTTGACTGCCCTTACTGTAGCAATCCTCTTCGCCCTCTCCCTGTTCCTGGCCCCGCTCTTTGGGTCGATTCCCAGTGCAGCAACATCTCCTGCCCTGATAATCGTTGGTGTCATGATGATGACCCCTGTCAAGGATATCGAATGGGACGACATGACCGAAGCCATTCCTGCTTTCCTGACCATCATCTTCATGCTTGTTGCATACAGCATTGCAGAAGGTATCATGTTCGGTATTCTCTCTTTCACCCTCTTGAAGCTTTTCACCAAGAAGTCCAAAGAAATCTCCATCATGACTTGGGTTGTTTTTGCCCTGTTTGTCCTGAAGATTGTATTTGGCGCTCTCTAAGCGTCCCGGACAAAAACATGGACTCCAGCAATGGGGTCCATGTTTTATGTCCAGACTACTCAAACACCCCCTAATGCTGTAGAATTGGGTGCAAGAAGAGGAATACCATGCGAAAGGACTATCAGAAACTCACTACCGCCAATACATATCTTGTAACTGGAAGCGCTGGCTTCATAGGTTTCCATCTTACCAAACGCCTGCTAGAAAGCGGATGCACAGTGATAGGGTACGATAACCTGAATGACTATTATGAGCCTGCCCTCAAGGCGGCTAGACTAGAAATACTTTTCACCCATAGCTCACTTTTCACTTTTATCGAAGGGGACCTTGCTGACAAGGGCAAGCTTGACAGCACCTTTGCTGAATTCAAGCCCGATATAGTGGTGAACCTTGCTGCCCAGGCAGGGGTTCGCTATAGCATAGACAACCCCCAAGCATACCTGCAGTCAAATCTGGTTGGGTTCTTCAACATATTGGAGGCATGCAGGCACTTTCCCGTCAAACATCTGCTCTATGCCTCATCAAGCTCAGTATATGGAATGAACAGCAAGATACCCTTTTCTACAGAAGACAAGACCGATAGCCCAGTCAGCCTCTATGCAGCAACCAAGAAATCCAACGAACTGCTAGCCCACTCCTACTGCCACCTCTATGGCATACCAGCCACAGGCCTTCGATTCTTCACGGTGTACGGCCCCTACGGCAGACCTGATATGGCGTATTACTCCTTCACCGAGAAAATTCTTGCTGGAAGGGAAATCAAGGTGTTCAACCAAGGGAACATGTATAGGGATTTCACCTACATTGATGATATTGTAGAGGCCCTACAGAGGATCCTTTGCAATCCTCCCCTACAAAATGCTCACAAAGACCAGTTCAAGATCTACAACATCGGCAACAACAGCCCTGAGAAACTCATGTATTTCATTGAGACCTTGGAAAAAGCCCTGGGAAGAAAGGCTAAGATAGAGTTCTTGCCCATGCAGCCTGGCGATGTCTATCAGACCTATGCTGATGTCTCTGCCCTTATTGAAGACTTTGACTTCAAGCCTTCCACTCCCCTTTCCTTGGGGTTGGAGAGGTTTGTGCAGTGGTATAGGTCTTATTACGACTGCTAAAAGAGATTTCTAATAACTCATACATACCGATCAGGTGCTTCATTCCAGCTTACTTCTAAGAAAGGCAATCCTCTGCTATGATAAAACAATGTACGACGTAATAATCATCGGAGCAGGGGCAGCTGGGCTATTCCTGGCCGCAAACATACCCACAAAGAGTGTATTGCTCTTGGAAGGATCCCAAAGGATGGGAAAGAAAATCCTCATCACGGGAGGGGGGATGTGTAATCTCACCAACAACCAGGAGACTTCATCATTCCTCACACACTTTGGGAACAAAGAACAGACTAACTTCCTCAAACCTGCCCTCCTGAATCTGCCGACATACAAGACAAGGCTCTGGTTTGAAAACCATGGCCTACCACTGACCGAACGTGAGGATGGGAAGGTATTCCCCTCATGCATGAATGCGAAGGCTGTGGTGGACCTCCTTGAGGGTGAGGCATCAAGAAATGGAGTTGAATCAAGAGTCAATGCAAAGGTATTAGCCCTGCACAAGGACGAACAAAGCAATGCATACACAGTACACACAGAACACGAGCAGTTCCTGGCAAAGGCAGTGGTGCTTACTACTGGGGGAATGAGCTATCCCACAACCGGCAGTGATGGGTCGGGGTATGCTCTGGCTAAGATGATGGGTCACAGTATCGTCTCCCCCTCTCCTGCCTTGGTGGCTGTCACAGTGAATGACTATCCTTTTACCTCACTGGCAGGTAATTCCATCAGGAACTCTCAGGTTGAGTTCTTCCATGCAGGAGAGACAAAACGGTACAAGCAGTCCACAGGAGATATGCTCTTTACCCATGACGGCCTCTCAGGTCCGGTAATCCTCAATAACTCAAGGGATATTCGCAAGGGTGAGCGTATCAAGGCATCACTTCTTCCTTGTTCAAACAAGGAAGAGGTGAAGAAAGTTCTATCCGAACGTTTCTCTAGCAACCCGAAGAAACAACTCTACACCATTCTCAAGGGTGAAGGCTTCATAGCACATCTGGCAGAACAGTTGCTTTCGAGTCTTTTCCTCACCAAAGAGGATACGTGTGCCAATCTCTCCAAGGACAAAAGAAATACTCTCATCGATCTGCTGACAGCATATCCTTTCACAATTACTGGAAAGAAAGGGTTCAATGCGGCTATGGTAACCTCCGGAGGAGTAGCCCTTGCTGAGGTAGACCGCAAGACGATGGGATCAAGACACCGGAGGGGTCTCTACTTCTGTGGAGAAATCCTCGATATCGATGGGGATACTGGTGGCTATAACTTGCAGGCAGCATTTTCTACCGCAAAGCTAGCCGCTGATACTATACTGAAAGAAGGAGTACCAAATGGATTTTAGTTGGACGACTATCAGAGTCAATGATATGGAAGAATCATTGCATTTCTATCAGAAGATTGTACAGCTTCCCCTGCAGGGACGGTCTAACCTAGAAGGCGGTATGGAGCTGGCTTTCCTGGGTTCCGGAGAGACAAAAGTTGAGCTGATCTGGAGAAAGGATGAGAAGCCTGCCCAATACGGACAGGATATCTCGATGGGTTTCTTTGTCGATGACCTTGATGTCATGATGAAGTTTGTCACCGACCACAACATCCCCATTCTGGGTGGGCCCTTCAAGCCCAATGAACATATCAGGTTCTTCTATGTCCTTGATCCAAATGGGCTGCGCATCCAGTTTGTGGAACAGAAATAAAAGATAAGATCCAGCGTCCAGACCAGACAAAGGGAAAAGGCTTGTCATTCACTTTGCTCTTCAGATGAGAGCTCAAGCTTGCCTGAAAAACAATGCTATGGCATTTCCTTGTCAACTATAACGAAGGCCAGGATTTCTCCTGGCCTTCGACTCTCTTTGCTTGTTGCTTCCGCTTACTTGACTCTCTTGGTCGCTTCAGCAAGCAGTTCTTCCAACTTTGCAGAAGGATTCTGGAACTTGGCAAGGAACATCATAGCTGCGATAATGTAAGGTTTGTAACTTGCTTCCTTATAGAGGGGAACAAGATACTTATCAAAGACAGCTTCCTCAACCTCACCTTCCTTGCAGGATACACCGGTGATGTCTGCAGGCAGGCAATGCATGTAAAGGGCCTCACCATCCTTGGTGGTCTTCATCAGCTCTTCGGTACAGGTCCAGTTCTTGAACTTGGCATTGGTTGCCAGACAGCTCTTCTCAAGTGCCTTAAGGGCGGCATCATCGCCATGTGCAACGATCTCGGTCCTCTCTTCCATGACGGCAAAAGGTGCCCAGCTCTTAGGATAGACGATGTCTGCATCCTTAAAAGCCTCTTCCATCGTTTCGACTCTCTTGTAGGATCCACCACCCTTCTTGGCGTTTTCCTTAGCAATCTCTTCGATCTCAGGCATCACATTGTACCCTTCAGGGTGGGCAAGGACTACGTCCATACCGAAGCGGGTGAACAACCCGATGATTCCCTGGGGAACAGAGAGAGGCTTGCCATAGGAGGGGCTGTATGCCCAGGTCATGGCAACTTTCTTGCCCTTGAGATTCTCGACCCCACCGAAGTGGTTGATGACGTGCAGCATGTCAGCCATGCTCTGGGTTGGGTGGTCGATATCGCACTGGAGGTTGACCAGGGTGGGTCTCTGCTCGAGAATGCCCTCATCATAGCCTTCCTGCACTGCACTGGCGACGGTCTTCATGTAGGTATGGCCCTTGCCAATGTACATGTCGTCACGGATACCAATGACATCAGCCATGAAGCTGATCATGTTGGCAGTCTCACGGACTGTCTCACCATGGGCTATCTGGCTCTTTCCTTCGTCCAGGTCCTGCATGGCAAGGCCAAGCATGTTACAGGCGCTGGTGAAGCTGAAACGGGTACGGGTTGAGTTGTCGCGGAAAATGGAAATTCCAAGTCCACTATCAAAAACCTTGGTGGAAATGTTATTTTCACGCATTGCACGCAGGATCTCAGCTACATCAAATACAGCCTTGATCTCATCATCAGACTCTTTCCAGGTGTGGAAAAAATCATTGAGGTACATGTCCTCAGTCTTGAGAGTCTTTAACTCTTCAATCATGTTCTTAATAGTGGCTTTGTCCTTCATTCGCGGGGTCCTCCATAGTATTTCTGAAAAAAACCAGACACCGGTACTATAGCATGGCTATAATCCAATGTCTAGTTTGTTTGTTGCAGTTTGTTGCAAAAATCTTAAATCTTACCAAGTTCCTTCAGGATTTTCTCCGCTGAGAAAGGCCAGGATCGCATCCAGACACCAGTGGCATCATGTATGGCAATGGCAATAGCAGGAGCAGCCCCATTGGTCGCTATCTCACTGATGGATTTGGCTCCATAGGGACCCACCTCATCATTGATATCGATCAGGACAGCCTTGAAATCCTCAGGCATCTCACTGATCATCGGAACCCCGTAATCAGTAAAGTTTGCGGTAAGACAAACACCATCCTCGTCGATGATCATATCCTCATACAGGGTATGGCCAATGGACTTGAGGGCAGCGCCGTACATCTGGCAAAGGGCGAGTTCAGGGTTGATGGGAGTGCCGGCATCCTGCAAGGCATAGAATTTCTGCACCTTGATCTGACCAGTCCGCACATTGACAGCAACCTGGGCAAAGTGTGCACCATAGGGGATGGAGTTGTGGTTCGTGGTAAACGAAGCACGACCCATCACCTGACCCGAGCCTGTACCGGTAAGGGCATCATGGCTGAGCTTGGCATAGCTGAGGCTTTTCTTGGTCTTTGTGCTGTACACCTCACCTGGGGCGCGACAGATAAGGTCCTCTGCCTTCTCTCCCATCTGCTTTGCAGCTTCTGCGAGCAGATTCTTCTTCAGGTCCTCTGAAGCATAGAAGGAGGCATTGCCACTGAAGTAGGTACCGCTTGAGGCATAGGCTCCGGTATCAAAGGTACAGCTGTCGGTGTCGCCACTGATGACTGTAACCAGATCCATCGGGACGCAGAACGCTTCACTGATCATCTTGGCGCTGATGGTATCAAGGCCTGTGCCTAGGTCAGCCCCTCCACTGAAGATCTGGAAAGTCCCATCAGTGAGCAACTTGGCCCAAGCATTGGAGTGGTCAAGCCCAGGAAGTCCGGAACCCTGCTGGATCATGGCAAAGCCCTTTCCGATCTTCCAGTCAGGATCATCGGAGGTAACCTTCTTGCCCCATTCGATCATCTTAGATCCCTGGACCAGAGCCTCCTCAAGACCGCAGGAACCGACAGGAACAACAGTGCCTTCCCTTCCCTCTCCAAGGCCCTTGAGAATCTCCAGCATATAGCCGGGCTCGACCTTGTTCTTGAGAGCCATCTGGTAGTAGTCGATGCCAAGCTTGTCGGCAAGCTCTGCCATACAGACCATCAGTGAGTAGGTGCCCTTGGGGGCGCCATACCCCTGATAGGCTCCTGTAGGCAGGATGTTGGTGTAATAGGTTATCACATCAAATTTCATGTTGTCACACTTGAGCAGCGGCAAGGTCTTCGAGCACGCATTCATCGGAACAGTAAGGCAGTGGTTGCCATACGGGCCGGTATTGGCACGCACATCCATGTAGACAGCGGTGAGTGTACCATCCTTCTTTGCCCCCATCTTTACGGTCATCCGCATCGGATGTCGGGTCGAGTTGGCAACGAATTCCTCTTCACGAGTATTGCGATAGTAGATTGGCTGTCCTGTCATCCAGGTTGCATAGCCTACCAGGTCCTCAACGAGGATATCCTGCTTGGAGCCATACCCGCCACCGACCTTCTCCTTGATGACATGGATCTTATTCTCAGGTATCTCACACACCCAGGCAACGATGCGCCTGACGTGGAAAGGAACCTGAGTGGAGGCATGTACAACCAAACGCCCATTGTCAATCTTGGCATAACAGAGGTGTGGCTCAAGGGGGGTGCACTGGATCTGACTTGTCTGGTAGGTCCGTTCGACCACAGCGTCAGCTTCCTTGAAGCCTTTCTCAACATCACCGATCTGACCGTGAGCAGCGCTGGCAACGTTCTTACGGATATCGCCATGCAGAGGGAATTGGTAGACGACCTTACCATCACGAGGATCAGCTTTCTTATTATAGTCGGCAAGATCGGCGGGAGCTCCCACCTTATACTCGACAGTGCCGTTATGGACGATGGGAGCATCCTCGGCCATTGCATCCTCTACGGTGAATATCGGTTTGAGAACCTCATACTCCACCTTGATGGCGTCCCTGGCAGCTATGGCCTGCTCCATGGTGTCTGCTACAATTGCAGCAACCCTATCGCCGACATGCCTGACCTTCTCATTGAACAGACGCCTATCATGGGGACTCGGCTCAGGGTTGCCCTGGCCAGCCTGCATGTAGGTGACTTGAGAACTATTCTTGTGGGTGAAGATCTCCACCACACCTTCCATGGCAAGAGCCTCTTTGGTATCGATGCTCTTGATGTAGGCATGTGCATAGGGGGATCGAAGCACCACCATGGTCTTGTACCCTGGAAGGACACGGTCCTCTACGAAGCTCTTCTCCCCAGTTACCAGCTGAGGTCCGTCCACCTTGGACTTGGGTTTTCCCACATAGGTGAGATGGTCTCGGAATGTTGGGGAGATGGCGCTCTTGTACGCGCCGGTGGCAAGCTTCTCCTTGGCAAGTTCAACAGCAAGGTAGTAGTGCTCATACCCTGCGTCACGGATGAAGATACCGGAAAGCACCTCTGCTACCTGAGCTCTCGAAGGATTCTTCTCCTTCTCCAGCAGCCAAGTGAGCAGGAGGGCTGCAGCAGGTGCATTATAGGCACTCTGGACAACACCGGCGTCGATCATGGCCTGTTGAACCACACTGAGCTTACGGCTATTTCCCAGACTTTCTGCTGTGCGGATGACAGCACCATCAGCCTGGAGGGCAAGCATCAGGTTTGCATAGACAGGCACATCATTGAAGATGATGGTATCACTTCCTGCAAACCCTTCACGGTCATCACTGTCCCGGACACTGATGTAACCGAGTCTGACCAACAGCGAGCGTAGTGACTCGGCTCCCTCTACGGTTGCCTGTAGTTTATTATTGTTTATGGTAAGCGTAATCTTGTTCATTTTGCACCTCCAGAGATGAAGTTAGAAAATAGCTGGCCTATCCCCTCACTAGCAATATAACGCTTGTAGGAGGAACTGCCTGTACTGTCATCCTTTGCCTCGATAGCATGTCCTACGGCAAGCTGTACATCCTGTTTGGTGGTGAGCTCACCGTTCTCGATCGCATTCTCAACGGCAGAAAGGCGTTGCATGCCAATGCCCTTTACCGCAGCAAAGACACGAACGTTGTCGATGACCCCTTCCCCATTCTTCGTTGCACCAAAGCCTACAGTAACAGCAGCTTGACTCTGCACAGTATTTGCATACCGCAAGGAACCGACATATCTGTTATCCTTGGAGATGAGCAGGCCAAGCAGCAAGGTACCGCTGAAATGAGTGTGATAGGCATGGTATTCCCTGATGGGGATATTATCCTCATTGTAAGAAAGCTCTTCGGTGATGTTTGCAGTCAGGAGTCTTGCACGGGAAGCGAGCAGCGCTGGTGCCAGATAGGAGTGGTCACTGCACATGGCCATATTGCCACCAATGGTAGCCATATTCCTCTTGGTGAAGGAGCCACAATACAGGGCAGCATCCTTCAGCCACTGGGGAACAAGAGCCGAGTCAATAAGTTGCTGGAAGGTGACCATGCTGCCAATGCGAATGGAATTGCCCTCATCGCTGATGGAAGCAAGACCAAGGTTTGCAAGACTGATGGCTGTCTTTGCATCAATGGAAGAGTTCAATCGGTTTATTTCAGTCCCGCCTGCATAAAATACGCTTTTTGGGTTGTTTCTTTTCAGTTTGAGCGCATCCTCAGTATCTTTTGCAATAAGAAATTCCTGGATCATAATGCCTCCTTTCTGGCAGCCTTATCCATGAGCTTTGCGCTGATGGCATTTGCCTTATCGGCAAGTTCTTTCTCGTCATATCCAACCAGCTGCCCCTGGTCTACTACAACCTTTCCGTTGATGATCGTATAGTCGGTATTGTGGTTGGTACCACAGAAGATCAGACTTGCTACAGGATCACTCTGGCTACCTGCATACGGTATGGTGGAGACATCAAAGATAGCCATGTCTGCAGCCCATCCCTCATCAAGTCTCCCTACGCTACCGAAATTCAGCATCTTTGCCCCGTTCTCAGTTGCCATGGTGAAAGCCTGCTTGGCGGTAAGGCCATCAGAACCATAACGGACTCGCTGCAACAACAGTGCCTGGCGAACCTCCGCAAGCATATCGGAACTATCATTGCTTGCACTTCCGTCAACTGCGATACCGACATTGATACCCATCTCCAACATCTCCTTGACACGGCAGATTCCACTGCCTAGGCGCATGTTTGAAGAGGGACAGTGAGCTATGTGGGAACCCGTATCCCTGAGTATGGCAAGCTCCTCATCGTTGAAATGGATTCCATGTGCATAAAAGACATCGTCTCCGATCAGGTTGCACTCCTGCATCAGTGCGACAGGGGTCGTCCCATACATCTCCTGACAGAAATCCGCCTCATCGGCGGTCTCGCACAGGTGTGTATGTAGCCTGACACCGTACTTGCGGGCAAGGGCGGCTGTCTCAGTCATGAGCTCCTTGGTCACACTAAAGGGGCTGCAAGGTGCTAAGGCTATCTTGTGCATGGCATCAGGGGCGCTATCATGGTAGGTCTTGATGCACCGTTCGCTGTCGCTGAGAATTTCCTCAAGGGTCTGTACCACACTGTCCGGAGGCAACCCTCCATCCTTCTTGCTCAGGCTCATCGAGCCCCTGGTCGGGCTGAAACGCATACCAATCTGGTCTGCGGCCTTGAACTGCAATCCCATGAGGTCGCCCTTGAACGAACGGGGATAGAGGTAGTGATGGTCAGTAGTCAACGTACAGCCTGTCTTCATCAGTTCGGCCATGGCAAGCATGGAGGAGTAGTACACAGCCTCGTCGTCGACATATTTCCATACATCGTACAGGAACTTCAGCCAGTCAAACAGCTTTGCATTCTGTACAGCGGGGTGATTGCGCGTCAGTGTCTGGTAAAAGTGGTGATGAGTATTTACCAGGCCAGGGATGACCACATGGCGCGAACAGTCGATGACCCTCACGCCCTCTTTTGCGACAAGTCCTCCCGTAGGGGCGATCTTGGCCACCTTGTTGCCTACAATCAGCAGGTCGGCACCCTTATATGCCTCCTTGTCAAAGCTGGTCTGCAGACAAAAAATGTTTTTCAGTAGTATCGAATCCGTCATAGGTTCTCCTACACGCTGACCCCACCATGGAAAGTACTGACACTTCTAGCATCATACAGGTGAAGTCCATCCAAACTCCGGCATCGCAAGCTGTCCTGTGACAGCAAGGAAGGTGGGAAGCAGAGGCTGTAAGGATGCACCAGGCTTCCCAAGTGTTGTTGCATCCAGTTCGTAGGGGCCTGCAACAGTCCCTATCGAAAGCAAGAAACTACAGTGTACAGCAGAGTTCTAGTCAACTTCCAAGCAGGTAGGATATGTCTTCCTACAGTCCTCAGAGTTGCCTAAAGGCTTTCTGGATACACTGTCGGTAGGTATACGCTCCAGGACTTTGAATATAGTCTCAAAGCCTAGAAATGATGGTTTTCCAATAGGCTTGATCGCCATCTTTGGATCTCCTTCGATCGGAACAGAGCCCTCCATTATTTACAAAAATACAGGATGGATATCCGAAAGTTCAAAACAGCCACGAGGCAAAGAGCCCCGTGGCTATTAGTATACCATATCAGTTAGTCAAAATAAAGCATTAGCTTATTTCTTCTCCAGTGAATATGGAAGCATTGCATAGAAAGCTGCACAGATTTCCAAGTCGTCTACACGGTTGATCTCATTGGGTGCATGGGCCTGGGATTCGTCTCCAGGGCCAAAGCCAATTGCAGGAATCTTGTGCCTTCCGGTGGTGGCAACCAAGTTGGTGGAGAAAGTCCACTTGTCAATCACTGGTTTCTCACCGAAGAGAGCTTTGTATCCATCAACACCGGCAACTACCAAAGGATGATCCTCGTCAATCTTCCAGGTTGGGAAGTAGAGTTCCTGTGAGTACTCCTTCTTGGTCCAGCCGATCTTCTCGTAGTCAGGCATCTCTACGATGATGTCTGCAGGGTCGTCACCTGTTGCCTTGGCGATGTAGTCGCGCACCTGGCCCATGGCCAACTCTGCGTCCTCGCCCCATGTCAGGCGGCGGTCAAGATAGAGCATGGCATAGTCTGCGACTGCACACTGGCTGGGTCCCCTGACATCCATCTGGCTGACAGTGATGGTTCCCTTTCCAAGGAACTTCTCTGCATCTGGCTTGAGGTCCTTGTTCAGCTGTTCCATGGCAAGTGCGGCCTTGGCTGCCTTGTACGCTGCACTGACTCCTCTTTCAGGAGCACTTCCGTGACAGGAGATTCCCTTGAGGATAACCCTGATTTCCATGCGTCCGCGGTGTCCGCGATAGAGCTGACAGCTTGTGGGCTCAGTGGAGACGACCAGATCCGGCTTGAAATTCTCCTCTTCAATGAGATACTTCCAGCACATGCCGTCACAATCCTCTTCCATCACGGTAAAGGTAAAGTAGACAGTGTACTCTCCACCATAACCGAGCTCCTTAAGGATGCGTCCGGCTGTGATCATGGAAGCGGCTCCACCCTTCTGATCACTGGTTCCACGACCATAGACGATACCGTCCTTGATCTCACCACTGAAGGGATCGAAATTCCAGTTCTTCATATTACCCACTTCGACGGTATCGATGTGTGCATCAAAAGCCAGCTTTTTCTTTCCGTTTCCCACTCTTCCAATAACTGAACCAAGTCCATCGATGTACACTTCATCGAAACCAGCCTCTTCACAGAGGGTGACAATAAGACGGCATACGTCCTCTTCTTGAGAGCTGTAGCTTTTTACCTTTACCATTTTGGAGAGGTTGATAGCCGTATAATCGCGATATTCGGCAGCCTTTGCTTTGATCTGTTCCTGAATCGTCATGTAATCCTTCCCTTTGACCGTTTTGGTCGTATTCTCTTTCGCTTCCGTTACGGAGCGATAGTATCCACTGTTTCCCAGACACGCTTGGCAACCTCTGCTGCCTTATCGTAGATGGCTGGCACATCAAGGCCTGGGAACTGGCGATTTTCCATTACCAGCTTGCCATCGACGATGACACTCTCCACACAGTTGCTGCTCATCCCCCACACAAAGTGTGCACTGCTGTTGTCAGCAACCAGGGGCGTCGGGCTATGGTAGTCCAGGATATTGAGGTCAGCCTTATAGCCAGATTCTACCCTACCGAACTTTCCATCAAAATACTTGCCGACAAGTTGGTTGCCCCTGGCCAATGCAGTGACAAAATCACCAGGCCACCATGAGCCACCTTCATCCTTGTGTTTGAAGAATGCAAGCTTGAGCTCCTCAAACATGTTTCCACCACAGCCATCAGTACCGATGATCAGGTTCTTCACCTTCTGGAGGTGCTGGCAGTATCCCACATGGTTGTTCATGTTACTTCGTGCATTATGTGCGAAGAAGGTATCATGGCTGTTGATCTTCTCAATCTCAGCCTCATTGAGGTAGAGACCATGGACCAGCAAGGAGTTTTCGGTCAGCAGGCCAAACTTCTCCAGACGGTCGACAATATCCATATTGTAGTGGTGATGCGAATGCACCACATCGTACTTGTCCTCGGCAACATGGAGGTGAAGACCAGCTCCACTCTCGTGCATCACCTCACCCATCATCCGAAGGCCTTCATCAGGGATGGTGAACGGGGCGTGCCCGCCAACCATACCTCGGACAAGCTTGCGACTCTTTGCGGATTTTGCAAAGCGCAGGTTCTCCTCAACACCGGCTTCCACTTCCTTCATGCCGAAGTTACGGTCAGTAACCTCGTAGCAAGTGGTCCCACGCACTCCAACCTCCTCCATTCCCTTGGCAATGGTATCAAGGGAGTTTGCAATGTAGTTGGGGCTTGCATGGTGGTCGATACAGGTGGTGGTTCCTGCAGCAATCGCATCGAGGGAACAGATAAGGGAGCTGTAGTAGGTAGCTTCCTCATGAAGGCCCCTATCGAGACGCCACCACCACTCCTTCAGGATTTGAATGAAGTCATTCTGAGGACCGGCAGAAATGAGCATCCCTCGTGAAAGACCGGAATAGTAGTGGTGGTGACCACATACGTTCCCAGGTGTTACTGTCTTGTTCCTGCCGTCAATGATCTTGTCAGCCTTGATTGCATCCCCTGCACCTTTTCCTACCGCGGTGATGATGTCATCCTTGATGACGACATCGACACCTTCGGTTATGCCAAAGGGAGGCATGGTCTGCATGACACGGGTATTCTTGATAACAATACTTGACACGATACGCTCCTTATTCGGATACATACCCCAGCAGATAGCTGTAGGTTGTAAACACTTCTTCTATCATGGCAGCCACTTCGTCAGTGATGCCCTCCTCGTCTCCGGTGAGAATGCCATCCCCATCAAGGGAACAGTGGAAGATCTTCCCATCCAGGCGGACAAGAATCTCATCATCCTCAACAAAGAACCCACTATTCTTGGAGTTCTCAAAGTCATCGTTGCGACTGAAGAGGGTAAACTTCTCACGATACGGCCCACCATCGTAGGGACAGAAGGTCTCGCAGTTACCACACTCGTTACAGTATGCATCGAGATGGAGGATCTGGAAGGGGTCGGAGAATACACCGGTATTTCTCACGTCAATGGCAACGTTGGCACGGTTCGGACATACATCCACACACTTGTTGCAGATGTAGGAACACTCCATACAGCGCTTGGCTTCGGTCTCAGCAAACTTCTTGTCATCAACATCCTTGGAGACAAGAATTCTGCTCTTCTTCTCGGCAATCTCTGCAAAGAACTCGTTTTCAGATGCTGTCAGCTCTTCATTGTCCAAATCAGAGAGTTCCTCATCATCAAATGCTTCAAAATCGTCATCATCCTCACACGCTTCATCAGGACCATGGTCATGCCCACAACCGCAGCTTTCGTCTTCCTCATCCTCAGGTCCGAGAATCTTGTCGATGGCGGCCTCAACTGCAGAGCGAGCACTTGCGATACACTTCACCACGGTGGAAGGACCTGACTGCACATCTCCGATGGCATAGACGTCCTCTACTTCCGTCTCCTTGGTCTCCTTATCGGCAATTGGCCAGCCCTTCTCGTTGACAGGGACGCCAAACCAGGTAAGTTTCTCGCTGTCTGCATACTCGCCTATGGCAGTTATCATGACATCGCATTGCATGGTATAGGTCTCATCAGTTGCAACTGGACGCCTTCTTCCGGAAGCATCCTTCTCGCCAAGGCTCATCTTACGGACGGTGAGCTGGTTTCCCTCAAAGGATTCCGGGTTTGCAAGGAATATGAACTCTACATTCTCATCCTTGGCATTGGCATACTCCTCATGGTCTGCAGGCATCTCCTTCTCTGTCCTACGATAGAGCACCGATACCTTCTCCACTCCGCTGACCCTTGTCGCGGCACGGGCACTATCCATGGAGGTGTTCCCTCCACCGACGATGACCACATGCTTGCCAAGGTGCACCTTGGAGGGGTCCTTACGGAAGTTTCCGAGGAATTCGAGCGAACGAAGAACGCGTGAGCGGTCTCCTGTGAGTGGGATGTCGTTGTCAACTTCGCTACCGATGGCGTAGAAGATGTGCGAATACCCCTGCTCCCTCAAAGCCTTGATGGTCATCTCCTCGCTCGTCACTCCAAAGTGGAAATCAACTCCATGTGCCTTGATGAAAGCCACATCATTCTCGATGGCTTCGACAGGGAGACGGAAGCCTGGGATGACGTGGCGTACCACTCCTCCTGCACTCTCTTCCCGTTCAAACACGGTGGTATCGAAACCACTGCGGGCAAGGAAGAAAGCGGCGGAGAGTCCGCCGGGACCCGCCCCGATGACTGCTGCCTTTATCTTGCTCTTCTCAGTGGGGCCTTCCCACCTCTTCTTGTACTGCTCATAACCACTTTCAGCGGCAATCTTCTTCAGTTCACGTATCTGGACAGCACCCTCATAGTCCATGCGGGTGCAGTGCAGCTGGCACTGGTGGTCACAGATATATCCGGTGATGAAGGGCAAGGCATTCTTGTCGTAGATCAGTTCAAGGGCATCAGCATACCGACCCATACCGACGAGCTGTACATACTCTGGCACATCCTGATGTATGGGGCATGCAACCACACAGGGGGCTACATAGCAGTCGAACATCGGCAGGTCTTCATCAATCTTCACTGAATCGGTGCCTCTAAAATCCTTGCTTACCTCTACATACAGACCCTCACGAGCATCGGAGGAGAGCTTTTCCAGTTTCTCAACATCAATGTCCTGCATATCCCAGGCCTTGCTTTTCTCAAGGATCTCCACCATCTGCTTCAACCTGCCATACCCACCGGGTTTGAGGAGGTCCGTAGCAAGGGTGATGGGTCTGATGCCGGTCTCAAAGAGAGCCTTTACCGTAAGGGCTGTGGCGCCGCCACAATAGGAGACGGGCAACTTGCCTGCAAACTCCTTGCTAAGCATGGAGGCGACTGTAGTGGAAAGGGGAAGCAGCGAACGTCCGGACATGTACATTTCCTTGCCGGGAAGCTGCTCCTGGTCATTGACGGACCCGAGGGTGTTGGTCAGCTTCACGCCAAAGCCACGTCCCTCCTTCTTGCCAAGTTCGAAGAGGCGGTGCAACATCGCAATTGCATCGTTGTACTGCAGGTCGTGCTCGAAGTTCTCCCGCGTCAGGGTGATGTAGTCGAACCCGAGGTTGTCCAGGATCTCACGCACCTTGTCGTACCCAAGGAGAGTGGGATTGAGCTTTACAAAGGTATCGATCTTCTTTTCACTGAGCATATAGGTACAGATGGCCTCAATTTCTTTGGGAGGACAGCCGTGCATGGTGCTTAGGGTGGTCGAAGGACTGATGTTCGCACTGATCTTTGCAGTAAGGCCCTTGAGTTTCTTCTCAAGCCCTTCCCACTCGGTGCCATCGAAAAGCCCTTCATCGAGCATGGCGTCAAGTTCGGCAAGGTACTCTTCAAAACGCTCATCCTTGCGTGCATCGATCATGGAGTCTATGAACTGTTGCATGCGTTCTGTCTTGATGCCTGCAAGGTCATACCCCACTGACATATTGAAGATGAAGGAGGGTTTTTCAAACGTGCCCTTATTCATAACAGCTTCAAGCAGATGGAGGATGATCCATGCCTTAGCATACTCGTCCCAAGCCTTGGGGAGAGTGAACTCCGTGGACCATTCCACGTTGTAGGCCTCATCGCGTGCATCGATACAAGGCTTGTCGATCTCGAGGGTATCCATGATCTGCACTGTCTTCAGTTCCATGAAGCGTCCACCGACAAGGTAGCTGGCGACGATGTTTTGTGTCAGCTGTGTGTGGGGCCCTGCTGCGGGTCCACAAGGGGTGGAACAAGTCTGACCGAATACAGATATGCTATTCTTGCCTTTGTCCTGGTAGAACTGTTCTTTGGCAATTCCAAAAATTGATTGGTGGTTACGAAATTCGCCAACAAGGCGGGTAATGAGTTCCGCAAAAGGAACTGGGCGCATAATGTCTCCCATTAGTCACTCCTTTGAGTAAGGGTGTCGTCGGGCACCAAGGCCCAACACTGTCTTATTCTAATGCAGATCAGAGAGATGTCAATCGTTTTTGCAACAATTCGCAACAAACTTGCGCATTTCTCACTCAAGAAGATCCATCTGCATTACCACGTTTATACGCATGTATGGCTCTGCAATACTGAGCAGACACAACCCATGCAAACATTGAGCCTAAAAGGTTTAGCCCAAGTATTTCCACAAGAAACCATACATTTTTTAGCACTCATGATTATAGCACTTTACCAAAGAATTGCATACTATAACTGACCATTAGCGCAATATATCACACTAAAATCTAACTTTTACGAATATTATCTTTACAATTCATATCTTTCTTGTATACTTGACTAATCCAAAAATTACCAAGTACCAAAGTATGAGTGGAGGAATCTAGATGTTGATCAATTTGAACGGGGATCCGAAAGTACGGAAGAATAATATTGACCGCTGCAGGGAAAAAGGCATTTTACTGCCAACCTTCAGCCAGATGGTGGATCCTTCCACTATCCCTGCTGAAATCCAGGAAAAACTTGCAGATGTCGGTCTTTGGGATGTAAACCCCCTCAACCTTTTCAGGATCACCTGGAAGAACGAACCCACAAAAATGGGTGGAAAGTTCGGTGGGGTGAACTATGTTGAGGTTCCTCATGAACTTACCGGCTGTAAGGCCCGTATCCTTGCCCTCGTGGGAAAGTGGATCCCCACCGGTTCTCATAAGGTAGGAGCTACGTATGGATGCCTCGCACCAGCATTGGTTTCAGGAACATTCGACTCCATTCACCAGCAGGCTGTTTGGCCATCTACTGGCAACTACTGCCGTGGCGGCGCCTTTAACAGTGTCCTTCTCGGATGTGAATCCATAGCCATCCTCCCAGAGGAGATGAGTCAGGAGAGATTCGCCTGGCTGAAGACTGTCGCAGGCGAGGTCATTGCTACCCCAGGGTGTGAATCCAATGTCAAGGAAATCTTTGACATGTGCCACAAACTCGACGCTGAGCGTGGGGCGAGCATTGTCATATTCAATCAGTTCGAAGAGTTCGGCAACTATCTCTGGCACTACAAGGTGACCGGAGGAGCCATCATGGAAGTTCTCGAAGAAGAAGGGATTGCTCCTGAAAATGTCTGTGGGTACGTCACTACCACCGGATCTGGGGGAACCATTGCTGCAGGTGACGCTCTCAAGGAGAAGTATCCTCATATAAAGCTTGCAGCTTCCGAAGCGATTCAGTGCCCCACCCTCTTGCGAAATGGATTTGGGGGACACCGCATCGAAGGCATCGGCGACAAGCATGTTCCTTGGGTACACAATGTGCGCAACACCGACATGGTGATTGCCGTCGATGATCAGGACTGTATGGATGTATACCGCCTCTTCAACGAGCCAGCAGGCATCGAATACCTCAGGAAGATGGGTATTACCGAGGAGACCATCTCCGAGCTTCCTCTCTATGGTATCAGTGGTGTGGGAAATGTGCTTTCAGCGATCAAGATGGCAAAATACTATGAGCTTGGCAGTGATGATGTGATCTTCACCGTCCTTACTGACAGTTCTGAGATGTATACCTCAAGACTGGTGGAGCAGAATGAGATCCAAGGCGAGTTTGATGAGTATGCAGCGGTACGCGCCCTCGCAGCTTGCCTGCACCACCAGACAACCGAGGATGTCCTTGAGCTGACCTACTACGAAAAGCTTCGTGTACACAACCTCAAGTACTACACCTGGGTTGAGCAGCAGGGCAGGACCTATGAAGAGCTCAATGCTCAGTGGTATGATAAGAACTACTGGAAGCAGATCCCGGCATATGCAGAGCAGATAGATGAGATGATCGAAGCATTCAATGCTGAGATCCTTGCCAAGTAACTTGGTTTCTTACCTACGAAATGCCGGACTAGAAATCCGGCATTTTTCAATTTTGGAGGAATATACTATGCGTTTTTCGTATGAATGCAGTGATTGCAACAAAACCTATATCACTGATGAAGTCATGTACCAGTGTCCCGATTGTTCCAAGGAAAATGAGAAGGGCACCTTTTCCAAGGGAAACCTGATAGTCAAGCTCAACAAGGATGACCTTGCCAAGCTTGCAAAGAAGGAACATGTCAGCATGTATGACTTCTTTCCCTACCCAGTGCCCACCCCTGAGGTATTTCCTGTAGGGGGAACCCCATTGGCAAGACCACACCGACTTGCCGAGAAGTATGGCCTGAAGAACCTATCCTGCAAGTTGGACAGCGCCCTACCCTCGGGCTCCTTCAAGGACCGTGCCAGCCAACTGATAGCCGCCCAAGCAATTGCCCACAAACAAAACCGGATCGCTCTTGCATCCACCGGGAATGCAGGGGCTGCGATGAGCTGTGCAGGCGCTGCCTATGGCCTGGAGATCATCCTGTTTGTCCCCGCCACCGCTCCTATCAACAAGCTTATGCAGAGTGTGCTCTATGGGGCTACGGTAGTTCCTGTAAAGGGTAGCTATGATGATGCCTTTGCCCTCTCCATTGCATATACGAAGGAGTTTGGAGGCATCAATCGCAACACTGCGTACAACCCGATGACCATCGAAGGCAAGAAGAGCGTCTCCATCGAGTTGTTCGAGCAGTTTGGACGCAAGGCTCCCGATGTAGTCTATGTCTCTGTAGGGGACGGATGCATCTTCGCTGGTGTGTACAAGGGCTTCTATGACCTGAAGGAAGCGGGCCTGATCGACAAGATCCCACACCTTGTCTGCACCCAGAGCAAACAGAGCAATGCGATCAGCCAAGCGTGGAAGACAAAACAGTACAAAGATCTGGAGAGTGCAACAACAAGGGCTGACAGCATCAGCGTAGAGAGTCCTGCCAACGGTAGGATGGCTGTTCGCTATATCAACGAGAGTGATGGCTGGGCAACAGAAGTTGACGACAGTGAGATCCTTGATGCCCAGATCGAGCTGACCCGTGAAGCGGGTATCTTTGTAGAACCGGCAGCAGCATGTGCCTGGGCAGGAGTGCGCAAGGACAGCAGGATGCTCCTCGAGAAGTTTGGCAAGGACGTTGAGGTCTGCACCCTTCTGACTGGTACTGGGTTCAAGGATATGGCAGTCTTCCAAGGCAGAGTATCCATCCCTGAGGCGATTGAAAACAGCACAGAGGCTGTATCCAAGCGTTTCAAGCAAGACAAAGAAGAGAAATAAGAGAAAGAGAATCAAAAAAGAAGAGAATTAGAGGTAGAAGCGGGGCTAAACAGCACCGCTTCCCTCTTTCTCCTTTGACAAAAGCCCTTCGTTACGATACCTTTTGACGTGAGCCAAAAGCTCAAGGAGTGATGCATGCAGAACTTTCTAATAGGCCTGGGGATCGGAGTTGTTCTTGCAATCGTTCTCGTGGTCGTTATGTCAGTGAACAGGCATAAGGAAATCCTTCAGGAAAAAAAGGAAAACGACAGACTTAGACGAATGCTCAATGATCGTATGGATCTTGAAAGCGATGGTCTAGCCAAGCTAAAAGAGGACTATGAGGCTATCAAGAAGCAGAATGAGAACCTGAGGATCAGCATTAACACCTTCTCTCAGAAGCCAAACAGGAAGGAGATGGCCCGCCTACATGTCTACCAGCTTGCTGTTGACCGACTTACGATAAACAGTCCTGGATTTGGAGCTGCCTGGCAGGCTGCTTTGAAGGAGAGTGAAGAAGAGTTCCAAAAGACCTATGTGGGTGTACAACCTTTCATAAAGCGCTTGATACCCATGAAGACAGATGCTAATGTACTTCCCAGATATATAGAGGAAGAAACGAATAAGAAATAGTAAATTACTTGCCGAAGTGGCGGAATTGGCAGACGCACGGGACTTAAAATCCCGTGACCGTTAGGTCGTACGGGTTCAAGCCCCGTCTTCGGTATTTCATTTAGGGCAAAGCTTTTAGAAAATATAACCAAAAGCTTTGTCCTCTTTTTTTAACCCAAATTTCTTTGAATTCTGATTAGGAAACATCCCGGAAAGTGCTCGCCTTTCACACAAGAATAACAATTAAAAAAGAACTTTCAATATGACTATGTATTGGAGGTATTTGGCTTCTCGTAAGGTATTATATAGTTATCTTAATATTATCCTTTACTTCTAAACTATACACCTGTATACTTAACATATATGAAGCAAAACAAGGCATTGAAGGTCCGGATTTACCCTAATGAAATCCAGACTATCCAACTCAATAAGACTCTCGGGTGTTCCAGGGCAATCTATAATATGATGCTTCATGAAAGGATTTCGTTTTTTGAAGAGAATAAGGATGACAGACAGAAAATCTACGAACACAAATACAAAGAAGTTTCAGCATACAAAAAAGAGTACGAGTGGTTAAAAGAAGCGGATTCCCAGGCATTGGCTTGGGAGAAAGTAAACCTTCAAAACGCCTATTTAAACTTCTTCAAATCATTGAAAGGGGAGCGCAAGGGCGACAAAGTGGGTTTCCCTAAATACAAGAAGAAGAAAACTAAAAACAGTTATACATCCTCTCTCACCAACAATAATATGGCTATTGATTATAATCTCAAAAAAGTAAAACTTCCCAAACTCGGTTGGATACCGTATAGGGATCAGAGAACTTCTTTTGAAGGCAGGATCAAATCAGTTACAGTTTCAAGAAGTTCCTCAGGGAAATATTTTGCCTCTTTTCTTTTTGAATACGAAGCCCCTGTTATCATTGAAAAAGTTGTAACTGATCCTGAACGAGTCGTGGGGCTTGATATGTCTCTGGAGAACTTTTATGTTGACCACAAGGGGAATACTCCTCATTTTACGAGAAACACACGAAAGTATGAAATGAAACTGGCTAAGGCCCAAAAACGATTGAGCAAAAAAAAGAAAGGTTCACAAAACTGGTATAAAGCGAAGCAGAGAGTTGCACTTGTACATGAGCAGATAGCCAATGCTCGTGCAGATTTCAACAGGAAGCTCGCAACCGAATTGTGCACCAAATACGATGCAGTTTGCATCGAGACTCTTTCGTTACAAGGGATGTCACAAACCTTGCACTTGGGTACATCAGTGCATGATCTTGGCTATGCAGGATTTGTTTCAAGATTGAAACAAAAAGCTGCTGAGAAGGGAACCTATGTCATTCAAGTGGATAGATGGTTTCCAAGCTCAAAAATCTGTCACAATTGTGGGTATAAGAACAGTGAGCTCAGACTTAATGAGCGCAATTGGTCATGCCCGAATTGTGGAGCAGAGCTCTCTCGTGATGAAAATGCAGGAAAAAACTTACGTAGTGTAGGTTTGGATATCTTGGGGCTGGGCAAGCCCTCAAAGCTTGTGGAGAGGGTGTCAGCCGTCGAAACTTCGGTTCCTACGCAGTCTTCTGTGAAGCAAGAAACCCATCGGCCTTTAGCCGTTGGGTAAGTCACGTCCGCTGTGTCTACCAATTCATTCCCACAAACATGGGAAATATGTTGTCTCTTCTGATGCAAGCAAGCCTATCTTTGAACTGAGAGGAGTACGTACATGATATCAATTAAAGTCACGAGCAGCTTAATTCAGTCTGCAGTATAGAAAGGGAATCGGGAAGCGAAATACCCTCCTGGCTTCAAATAGAGGCAAGACCATAACTCCGCGCTACCCATTAATGAACTATCCACAAGGTCAAAAAGAGCACGGGACATGCTCCTAACCCCTATGGACTATTCCATCAGGAAGGTACCTAGTTGTTCACCATGCATATAAGCAATAGGGCTCTTATCAGCTTGCACAGCTTCAATCTTTGTTCCCTTCCTGAAATCACTGGTTGCAATGATCAAACCTTGTTCATGGGCACCAAGAGAGCATCTTAGCTACTGGACCTTTGGAGCATGGACGGCCATCTTGCCCTTACAACGTCCCCTACAATCAAGACACCCCATCTTTGCAACATTTGGTCACTTCCACTTCTCAAAACCCATTGCAGTAAGGAGCGCGGAAATCAAACCTTCAAAATCCATGGGATCCATTTCATGCAATCTGGAGAACAACCCTTCCCTGGTTTGTTTTTTGTACTGGTCTATTTCAGACACGACCCCCTTTGTCATCCACTTACCCAAAGCAAACATACCACTGCTCTTGTACCATTTGATTTCGGTTATGATCTGGGCATACATAGTCGTTTCAGGTGTTTTCCCTTCTGTAATTAACCAACCCTTCTCAAGTGCAATCGTTGAGACCTTCTTTAGTGCATAGGCTCTTTGGGGCCATATTCATCCAGGACCTTGATCGCACATTCAGTAAAGGTATAGGACTGACCAAAGGAGATTTGTTACTCCCGAACCCTCTTTAATACAAGGCTATTTATACGGCTATTTATACGGTTTTTATACATACAATATCCTGTTACTTGGGGCAGCAGTATGCTAGTATCAAATGATATGGCTTGGGAGGTATCATTGATGAAGAAACTGCTTATTGTTCTTATATCTATTGCTGTACTGGTAGTCGTAATCGCCGTTGTTGCTATCCCTGTAGTAAACAAGCAGGCCTCAACGATGCTGAGTGATACGCTGAAGGACCAGATAGCTCTTCAAGGCCTTGAAGAAACTCTTACCTACGACTCAATCATGGTCGACAGCACACACGGCACAGTTTCTGTTCAGGGCATCACCGTACAGAATATACCCAACGTAAGTAAAGTGACCATAGACACTGTGATGGCAACAATTCCCGTCATGGAGATTATCTCTTTCGCCAGATCTCCTGAAGAGGGCATCATCAGTGATGTCCACCTGACCATCTCTGGTGTGGGGATGGCGATGTCAGTCGAGGGAGCCGATTTTCTTCTCGACCTGGGTACATCTGAAATACAGGTGAATGGGCGCCTAGATATGGATTTTATAGAGAATATCCTCTCTGGTACTGTCGACCCCAAACTCCCACAGGTGGAAACAGTGAGCTTGAGTGTGGATAGGGTGAATCTGAACTCTACTAGTGCTACCCTTAGCTTCGACTCACTTCTTTCAGAAATAGGGACCATTCAGAATGCGCAAAACGAAGCTGTAAGAAATTTTCAGGTTTCCATGAACAATATTCAGTTGGATTCCGATACGGGTTCTGAGAATACCAATACTCTTTTTGTCAAACGCTATGAGACTCAGGTCCAAGGAGAGGCTGTCCTTGATATGCTAGCTGGATTAGCAACAGGTACCCTTGAAATAGACACATCCCGTATAGACTCTATGGATATTACCGTCGAGGGGGGGGAGCTCCAAACTCAAGGTGAAGGGCATGTGCGTCTGGAGACCCTTACGGCAGGGATAGAAATAATACAGAATGCGGACAAGCAAAAAACCGGGTTATTTCATACTGCAATGAGTGAAGTAGAGGTTGGTATCGGTGAAGATGAAGAAAAAATATCACTAGACCTGGGGCGATATGAAACCCGTATTCAAGGTCAAGTAGTTCTTCAATTTGTCGACAGCTTAGTGACGGACCACGCTCCTACTGATAGAATACAAGTGGAAATCATAGCTATAGATATGGAGAAAGCCAAACTGGTAGCTCCCAAGCTGTCGATGGGCGTGGGGTCTTTCACAGCACAGCTTGATGGGGTGGATAGCGTCCTTGCCATGATGGAACCCAATTCTGATACCCCTGCAAAGTTTTCCAGCACGATGCAACTCGCCAACTACACACTTGCTCTGGATAAAAGGTTGCTTGATGAGGTACTCGCTGATGTGGAGATGCGTCTTGGCCCCTTAGCATTTTTACGGGACCCAGAAAGCTTGAACATTGACAATTTTCAGATGGAACTCTCGCTTGAAAATGAGAAGGCAGAACTCACCAACCTGGCGCTGAATACCGACTGGCTTGGTATTTCAGGATCGTCATCCATAGGAATTTCCAAGGATATGACACCTTCACCACCGTTTGAAGCTGATTTGAAGGTAGCCAAATACCCTGAAGCTCTTCGCCCGTTACTCGAAATCACAGCATTCATGCTTGGAACAGAACTGCCGAAGGAAAATTCATTTGCCATCCAAATCAACGATGGGTCCATTCTTTGGGGAGATATTTGAACCTTTCCCAAGAGGGCTATGCGTTCAGACAACTGCTGCCAATCCCTCACAACTCCATCAATACCTTGCAATAGTGTAGGGATCAAGTCTTCCATACCCTCTTGACTCCCCGCACAACCTCCTCCATGCTCTACTCATGAACAAAGCTTTTATGCGCGACACCGCCCTTACTCAATACCAACTAGACCTAATCCTCGCTCACTACAAACAGGTCAAAGATCTGCCCTTACATACGCTATTAGTCAGGAAAGCCCTCGTCTTGATCGAATCAAGAGACAACCGCTCTCTTTTTGAAGTCTTCGACCAAGGCTTCAAGGAGATGGGACCCCTCTACCCCCTGGTACTCACCTTCAGCCTCTATCCTACTATAGTTGCTCTCTATGATCATTTGGGGATCTCAGAATCAGTACGTCAGGCAACACTATCGGATGTTTCCATCTGGGTAAAAACCTATGAGGAGCAACACGCAGGGACTACTGGCCTTGACCGGTATGGATGGATCTGTCGTCACCTCTGTGCAAAGGTCATCCGGCTAGGAAGGCTACAGTTCGAACAGAGCCTCTTTCATTTTCCCTATACTATCTACTATGACATTACACAATTACGATACAGAGCCTTTGCCCAGGATGCACTCATGTGTAGCACCGATGGGTATATTGGCGCAGATACTGATTCAGACTCCGGTACTTGGACTACTGCCTGCACTATTGAGGACAATCTCTTAATTGCCCATGAAGTCGACCAGAAAACAGGAAGCATTTCTCGTGAAGCTGTTTCTGTCCCTCTCACTGATCTGACCCTATTCTGTTCTCAGGATACTGCTGTCATCGCTGTACACATACCTGAGGGGGAACCGCTGACGCCCTCTCTGGTAGATGCATCATTTTCATTGGCTCAGGCAATGTTCAACCCTACCCTGTTTGTCTGTGACTCCTGGTTGCTCGATCCTGAGCTTTCAAAGGTACTGCCTGTAGAGTCTAACATCTGCCACTTCATGCAACGCTTTCTCAAGTTCCCGATTACATTCACGGTGCCTCAGATATATGAACGGGTCTTCGGGTTTGGAACAACCCGAAATGACATATTGGCATGGGAGTGCACCACAAGCCTACAGAAGAAGGTTCAGGCACACATTAAGGCTGGCGGGATATTCCGGACCATGGGAGGATATATCCCGGCATCCACTGAGGGATAGGTACACGGGCTCTGTTGCTCTCTATAGTTCAATTTCTCCTGCCTACTGAACACAAAAACTGATTGCCTGTATACAAATAATTCTACTTGAACCGGATTGAGACTGCTATTGGTTCATAGGAAAGCTCGCTTTGAGCACTCTCCATGAGGGCCCATACCCTCACATCTGTATCAATCCTTGGAGTTTTTCAAGCACCAGTTGTTACCTGTCTCAATCTGTATGTATCCGTTGTAGAGGATGAAAGCACTCTTTACTCTCTTCCCTCACCTACTCTGCAGATAGGCAACAACCTCCCGAATGGGTACAGGCTTTCCAGTCTGTTCGTTCTGGATGCAGAGTTTTTCACATGTTTGCAGGATCTCCCCGGTAGCATCTTGTTTTTCAACCAGCCTCTTAGCCCCGACCACATTCCCTACCATCACGCGACGCATGATGCCTCTGATGTCCAACTCCTTGCTGCAGTGTGGATCTTCACAGAATAGACAGTGGGAGGCCTTTGCCTTAATTTTGTTTTCAGTAAATCGCATGTCTCCAAACAGCTGCTCACGTGTGTAGGGAGGATCGATCTGATTGACAAACTGTTTTTGCTCTTTTTCATAGAGGTAGGGCTGCATCTTGCGTCTCTTGAGGATAGCATTGGCAGCACTGATCCCCGATACCGTGACAGTCGGGGTTCCTGTCCCCATCACTGTCGACTCACCACAACAGAAGAGGGAATCCCATCGGGTGCTGATATGTTGCCGCTTGAACATATGCTGGCCCAGCATCATCTTCGGTCCGGCAACCGACCCTCCGTTTTTCATCGTATAGCGCTCGATGGTACGAGGAGTTGCCACCTCGCTAAAGGTAAGTGCCTGCTTGAAACCGGGAAGCCTCTTTTCAATTACTTTGGTCAGGCGTTCTCGTTCCTGCTCCTTCATCTTGGCGTAAGTTATCTCATCGGCATGTTTCCAATCCCTAAACGTTGGTCCGATTGCAATAACAATATGTTCATCTTCAGAGCAGATGCTCTGGTCATCGATGCTCGGGATATAGAGGGTGACCTCGCTCTCATCCAGCTCTATTGGATTGCCGACCAGCATCTCAATAGGCTGCATGTTTTTGGGAAGTAGCTCTTTGCTCACAGTGGTATAGAGCACCACACTGGGATAGGTAGGCTCTTGGCTTGAAGCCCAATTCCTCTCTTTTTCTGTGGTCTCCGCTTTGGGCAGCAGCTTGCCATACAGATTCCATACTGTGCCAGAATAGACTATTTCATGGGCATGGAGCTTTCTTCCGTCATCAAGTTCGACCCCATTGGGTTTGCCATCGGAGAACAGGATGGATTTCACTTCCCTCTCCATGATCATGGCCCCCCCATGCTCCTCAATGACCTTTTCGAGTTTGCCGGTAACAAACAATGTCGAGCCTGCAGGATAGTAGCTACCACCAATATGGTTGTCCACAAACATGACCGTTGCCAGGATGGCTGGGGACTCCTCTACAGTTGCATAGCAGTACGTTGAAGTGAGTTTGTCAAAGAAGTTGAAGATGTCAGGATCGGTAAAATATTTCTTCAACAGCGATTTTGCGCTTTTGTTCAGGTATCCCAGAAACTTTGCATAGGAAATTGGATGGCGAAGGAGGGCCTTGAGGCTCTGCTGCTTGTCCACCTCATCGGGGGTACCAAAGGAGGGATTCTCCACCATGACATGGGTGTAGATTACACTCATGTCATGGTAGAAGCGTTCGATGCTCTTCCTTTGTGATGGGAAAACCTGGGAAAGTTCTTCAATGAACTCATCGATATCAGCGTGAAACCGAACTGTGTGACCATTGAAATGAACAGAATAGAGAAGGTTGTGCTTGAGGATGTCTATAGGTTCTTCCAAAGCATTGAATACAAACCTGTGGGCATTGAAACCCTTCTCACCAAATCCAAACATCATGGAGGATCCTTGGTCAAATGTGGCAGATCCTCGTCTGAAAGCCCCACACGAACCTCCAGGTTGATACCCTTTGTCTACCACAGCTACAGAAAGACCCCTTTTTGCAAGGAGGGAGGCACAAGTCAAACCACTGAGCCCACCACCGATAACCAGTACATCATACTCCATCCTGTCAACCTCCAGCCTTAATGCGATTTTACACCAATAAGGAAGAGTTGTGTGAAATATTTGAACAGTTGTTACTTCCTTGCAGAAGTGTCTGGTTTTTACTTGGTATTTTTCACCCCTGCAAGAATCCCGTTACAGAATGCCTCAAGCTTCTGCTTATGGGAGTGATAGGTATCCCTGGAGATATCAACGAACCCGATCTCGCCCTGAACCTTACTTTCTGGGAGCAACGTTCTCATAGTAGTAAAGCATTTCTCAAACGAACCTCCACTATTGGTGGCAACCAGATAGACGCGCTTGTTTTCAAGGGTGTACTGGGTTAGGAAAGAACGCACAGGAGAGCTGATATTTCCAGCCCAGATGGGGGTTGCAATGATGAGCGTGTCATATTGGCTAAGATCTAGAGGGCTGTTTGCTAGCTCAGGCTTGTCATGAAAGACAGAGCTTTTTCCTGCCCAGAAATACTGGAGGAACTTGCTTGTCTGGGAAAATTCTTTCTGCAACTTCAATCGAATAGTGGGACAATCCAACTGTTCGCCCATCTTCTGGGCGATAAAATCTGTATGACCCTGTAGGGAATAATAGACCAGTGCTGTTCGCTCCATGTGCGTGCTCCTTCTGAAACCAGATGCATAACACTATCATGGAAAACGCCAGCGTCATACTTTTTTTGCTATGGTTGTTCCGATACAAAGAAGTGGTACCAGCGAACACCTAGGGGGTAATCAGGCGAAGGCCCTTACAAACACATGACAAAGTTTGTACATTTTGTACAAACATCACATATATATCACTAAAAACCCATTGTCATTGGATTTTTCTCTCGGTAAAATAGCACACCTTATACCACAGAGCTCACATCCCTTCGGGGATTCTTTCTCTTCTTCTTGCACAAGAAGAGAGTGACATACGTATCAATGAAGGGAAATCATGAACACACATACCAACCTTGCACTTGCACCAATGCCAGAACTTGCATCAAGCCCACTATTGGATTATACCCATCCTGCTATCGAAGGTCTCATCAGGAGCAAAGGGTGGAATACCATCCAGGATGATGCATTTCTCATCCGGGAAATCTTCCTGTTTGTTCGTGATGAGATTGCATACGGATACACCAAATCCTTTGCCATACCAGCATCGCGCATCGTATCCGATCGTATGGGCAATGGCATTACCAAGAGCACCCTTTTCATGGCCCTGCTCAGAGCAGTGGGAATTCCCTGTCGCTTTCAAGCATTGATGATGCATAAAATTATCTTTCGCGGATTGCTTTCAGCTCTTTGCTACAGGATTGCTGGGAAGTACGTCTTCCGAGCAAGGGTAGAACTACAGTTCAAGGAGACATGGTACCCGTTGGAAGGGCACATCATAGACAGTGCCTATATGCAGAAGCTTCAACAGAAATATCCCAATCAGAAGGGTAGCTTCTATGGGTATGGAGTAACAGTCCTTGATTTCAGACATCCAGAGAACAGATGGAGCAACAATCATGTCTTTGTCCAGAACAGGGCAATAGAGGAAACCCTGGGGACCTTTGATACTCCGGACGACTTCTTTTGCGCAGTCCCAAAGGCAGAATCCTCTGCCAGATCCCTACGATACAGAACCATCATCTGCTCCTGTCTGAACAGATCAATTCAAGCGGTGAGGGATACAAACTGATCGATTTCTCACTCACTACGTTATCTTGTCGCCTTACTCGATTTTTGATGTCCATGGGTTTTCCCCTGGGCCTTCTTAGTTGTCTTGGATACACTGCCTTTGGTGGTCGCAGGCTTATCCATACCAGTCTCTTTCGCTGCCAGAGTGGGTATGAAGTGTATGACAAACGAGGACTTCTTGCGGTTCTTCACATAGAAGTACCCGGCTGTGGAGAATACCAGGGCTCCGATGAAGTTGACGAACATATCCTTGATGGTGTCATGGAGCCCAATATCAAGATACCCACCCAAACCAAGGTCTTTGCCATTGATGGTTACTTCGGTGATATTGCCTAGGGTTATCACTTTCTGGGTATGTGTGGGGTCAAGCATCACCGATCGTATGGTGTGGATTATGGTATCTTTCTGCATATCTGTACCAAACACCATATCCATGAAGTACTCCATGAACTCCCAGAGGACTCCTATGGTCATGGAGAAACAGAAGGCAACCACAGCGACAAAGAAGGGGGAGAGGCGGAAAGTCCCCTTCTGGCTCTGGTTGAGGATATCCACCAAAGAGAATCCGATCGCAGCAGCCAGGAATCCGTTTGCCGTGTGCAGCATGGTATCCCAGAAGGGGTATGCTACATAGTAGGAGCGCATCTCTCCCAATATCTGGGCAGCAAAGATGAAGAAAAGGATGGAGTTCTCCAAGGCAGGGGGGATCTCGATGCGTGTATAGGTCTCTATGAAGGATGGGACGGCAAACAGCAAGAGGGCCAACAGGCAGAAGAACACGTTCTCATAGTTCTGGTCGAACAGCTGGTTTACCATGATAAGGATGACTATAAGCCGCAGCAGGTAGTGCACTATCTCAGAACTATCGCGTTCACGAACCATCTGGGCAAAGGTTTTTCTATTTGGCCTTTTCTTGAATAACTTCACATCCAATTCCTCTCTCTTGGCTATCTTGCTTGGTAGTGTGCAGGAGGTCAAGCCATATGTGAAAAGAGAAACCATTTCTCACCATGCAGCAACATCCTGCATACTTGGTCTTGCACGAGATTAGTATCTCCAGTATACCTTTCCTATGAAACAGATTCCTCTACACCTGATAGACTCCCACTTTCACCTACTCGCCATGCAGAATAAAGGCGTTGATATCATTGGATTGCTTGGAGAAATGCAAGATCTCTCGATGCAGGGCATCGATATCGGCATCGATTTCGACGATCTTGGCAAACGATCCGCTCTTCTCTCTGACTACCCCTGTATCCATCTGAGTGCCGGTATCGGCCCTTGGGGTGTTGCCTCTGGGCATCTTCCGGTTGCACAGCAGCTTGCTGTGCTCTCAGCATCCCTTGCAGAACACAAGGTGAGTGCCATCGGGGAGATAGGCTTGGACAACCATTGGGACTACGGTACAAAACAAGGGCAACAGGAGTTGTTTGTCGCCCAGATGGATATGGCTGAGGAGCGTGGATTGCCCATCATCGTCCATAGCCGGGAAGCAGATGATGCAATGGCCACCCTGCTTCAAAGCCGCACCTTCTCCAAAAGGGGCATCATGCACTGCTTCCAAGGCTCGAAGGAGCTTGCCATGCTTGCAGTATCCAAAGGTATGTTCATATCCTTTGCAGGACCACTCACCTACAAGGCAAACTCAGGTATGAGGGATATCCTCACATCTATCCCCCTTGAACATATCCTGCTCGAGACAGACAGCCCGTACCTGAGCCCTGTTCCCTGTAGGGGCAAGACCAACACCCCCTTGCATATGGTGCACATCTACGAGGCTAGTGCATCCCTGCTTGGAATAGGCATGGACGACCTGATCGTGCAGATACAGTCAAATTTCTCAGCGTTCCTGGGTTGAAAGGAATAAGAACAGCATAAGATCACACTTCCGACTCTACAATCAGAGCCATGCCGGTTGACCTGTTTCCTTAGATTAGGTAAATTTATAGAGAATAAACACCTTACCTTCAAGAAGGAGCAATCTATGACATCCTATAAGGACCTCGGTCTGGTAAATACCAGAGACATGTTCGCCAAAGCAGGCAAAGGTGGCTATGCCATCCCTGCATACAACTTCAATAACATGGAACAGCTTCAGGCCATCGTACAGGCCTGTGTAGAAACAAAATCCCCTGTCATTCTTCAGGTTTCGAAGGGTGCACGCGATTATGCAAACATCAACCTGCTCAGGAACATGGCCCGTGGTGCGACAGAATATGCCAAGGAACTCGGCTTTGAAATCCCCATTGTCCTCCATCTCGACCATGGTGACAGCTTTGAGACCTGCAAAGATTGCATCGACAACGGATTCTCCTCTGTCATGATTGACGGATCCCACCTCCCATATGAAGAGAACATCGCCCTGACCAAGCGTGTTGTGGAATATGCACACAAGTTTGATGTGACTGTCGAGGGAGAACTTGGTATCCTGGCAGGCATTGAGGATGACGTCTCTTCAGAGGTCAGCCACTACACCCAGCCTGATGAGGTCAAGGACTTCGTTTCCAAGACCAATTGTGACTCTCTTGCCATCAGCATCGGAACCAGCCATGGAGCCACCAAGTTCCAGCCGGACCAGTGCACACGCAATGCAGATGGTGTTCTGATTCCCCCTCCGCTACGCTTTGATATCCTTGAGGAGATCGAGAAGATCCTTCCTGGATTCCCCATCGTCCTGCACGGATCTTCATCCGTTCCCGTCGAATATGTCAACATGATCAACGAGCATGGCGGCAAGCTCAAGGACAGCGTAGGCATCCCTGAGGAACAGCTTCGCAAGGCTACCAAGAGCGCTGTATGCAAGATTAACATCGATAGCGACGGCCGTCTTGCAATGACCGGCATGATCCGTAAGGTGCTTGCCGAGAATCCTGGAGAATTCGACCCACGCAAATACCTCGGCCCTGCCCGCGCAGAGTTGAAGAAGATGTATATGTATAAGAATAAGAACGTTTTGGGTTCTGCTGGCCAGGCCTAACCGTAACCAGTTTGGAAAAGCCATCCGAAGATATTCGGGTGGCTTTTTTCGCATCCGTTGGGGAGGGACTTTGACATAGGCAGTTGCTTATGCTATATTTACTCTCGCTGGCTACCAGTAGCCGGCTATCCCTATTAACACCGTGATTTCACAGAAAACACTAAGGAGTTCGATTGGCTACGAAGGATTTGAGGATCAACAGACAGATCCGTGCTAGAGAAGTATTCGTCATTGATGCAGAAGGAAAACAGAGAGGTATCATGAGCACATTTGATGCTGTGATGCTAGCTGAAGAGGTTGGATTGGATCTGGTGGAAGTTTCCCCAAACGCTAAACCCCCAGTATGCAAGATACTCGACTTCGGAAAGTACAGATATGAGCAAGAAAAAAGGCTCAGAGATGCCAAGCGAAACCAAACAGTAGTCAAGATGAAGGAAATTCGGATGCAGCCCAAGATCGAGAGACATGATCTTGAAACCAAGTCCAAGTTTATATCTGAGTTCCTTGGTGAAGGCAATAAGGTCAAAGTCAGTATTCGTTTCCGTGGCCGAGAGCTCGCTCATACTGAGTTGGGCAAGGTGGTCTTGGACAGGATACTTGATAGACTGACCGAACTTGGTGTAGGGTACAACCTTGACCGTGGTGCGGCTATGGAAGGAAGGATGATGAGTATGATTCTCAGTCCCCTGAAAGTTGCCCCTACTGCCAAGAAAGAAGATTAGAAACAGTATCCCGCATGGGATGGTGAATATGCTGCTCCAAGGGGTTCTTGTTCCTTGGGAGCGCAAGTTTGGAAGGTGCAAAAATGCCCAAAATGAAAACAAGACGATCCGCTGCAAAGCGTTTCCACGTTACAGCAACTGGCAAGGTCCGCTATAAAAAGCAGGGTCTTCGTCATATCCTCACTAAGAAAAGCAGTAAGCGCAAGGGTAACCTCCGCGCTCCTGGAATTCTTGCCGACTGTGAAGCAAAACGGGCCAAGTCCATGCTTCCTTACGGATAAGGGGGTAAAGATATGCCACGAGCAATAGACGGAACTAAACACAAGGACAAACGTAAGAAGATTTTAGAGCTCGCCAAGGGCTACTATGGTCGCAGAAGTACCAACCACCGCGTCGCTAAAGACGCAGTTGCCAAAGCTGGTCAGTATGCATACCGTGGTCGTAAAGAGCGCAAGCGGGATTTCCGCAAGCTCTGGATCGCTAGGATCAACGCAGCTGTGCGTTCTGAGGGGATTAACTACTCACAGTTCATGCACGGCCTGAATCTAGCAAACATTGAGATCAACAGAAAGGCTCTCTCCAATATGGCTATTGAAGACAAAGCGGCTTTTTCTGCTCTCGTATCACAGGCTAAGGTTGCACTGGGCCAATAGGCTTAGGGCAATTCGCTGAGATTTTGTTAAGGAGGGATTATGTCAATTCTTGATACTGTTCAGATGTTGGAGCTGAGAACTAAGAAAGCAGTTGGTCTCATCGCAATGTTACGAAAGGAAAAAGGTGAACTTCAAGAGAGGTTTGACCTTGTCAATACGCACAATGCAGAGCTAGAAGAGTATGTGGAGAAATTCACTACCAGCAACAGCCTCATTGAACAGAGTATTGCCAGTGCTATGGCGAGTCTTTCGACCATCGAAGGTCTGGACGACATTCTTCTCATGGACGATACTGCTGTCGAACTCGAGGAAGCTGAAGGTTTCACCGCAGGTGATACCGCCGGTGCAGACGAGATTGACCTTGAAATCCTTTTGGAAGAATCTCCTAGTCTTTGATACATTGTTTCTTTTTCAGATGATGTCCAAGAAGACGGGGCCTTACGGCCTCGTTTTCTTTTCTTTATACCCCTTTATCAAACCTTCAACTTCATGTACGATAGAGGTACGGCAGGACAGCCTGCCCGGATATTTGAAATTTTCCTGCGGTGTACGCTTGGGGCAATCGTCTCTTGGCTCAACTTACACAAATGGGAAACGGCATAGCTGATTTGCATTGATCCGACCTCTTCGGAGGTTTAATGGAACAGAATTTTCAGCCAACTGGTTTCCCCCTTGAACCTAAGGTTCAAGAGCTAGCTCCGAGACCGGCACCGCAGGTTTTATCTACCATACAGGATATTTCCATGACAGAACCCAACAAAAACTTACAAGACCTGGTCTTTATTCGCCTACCCTCCTCCATGGAACGGGACCTCGGCAGCTTTCATATCGACCCTTCAATTGAGATTCCTGTCCAGCTTCCAGCAGGACAGGATAGCCTCGAATCGACAGAGATCAGCATGGAGCTCCTTGTTGCAGGAATGCTGAAGATCATCGCATTCGATACCGATCACAAGAACTTTTCCTACTACAGGGATTTTGTCCTTGCTGTACAAGGCGATGCTCCAGAGGAACTGAACCTGGCGGCGATCTCCCAGGAGCAGAGGGGGAACTATGACTTTGCAGAGGAACTCTTTTTGACGGTCAACCATCTCGCCCCCCAGAGCCCTACCTTCATCAACCTTGCAACCTTCTACAGCAAACGAGCTACCCTGGATACAAGCAAGGGCACTTCCTATGACTTCTACCAGCAAAAATCCATGGAGACACTCAAGGAAGGCTTAGCCCTGTTCGAGGATGATGGTCCCCTTTTGAGTGAATTGGGATTCTTCCATCTCTACCAGGGAAATGTTGAGATAGCAAAAGAGTACCTTGACCGTTTCCTTGAGGTAGCGCAAGAGGGAGAGAAACTCGAGCATGTCAGGAAGATTATGGGTGACATCAACAACAAGCTGAACAATGACAAGCTTCTGATGCAGGCCTATGACCAGATTCAGATGGCCAAGGAAGAGGAGGCCCTTACAAACCTGGAGCACTATCTTGAGGAAAACCCCAAGGTATGGAATGCATGGTTTCTCAAGGGATGGGCATTGCGACGCCTTAGCCGGTTCTCCGATGCTGAAAAAGCGTTCCTATCATGCATCTCCCTTGGAGAGAACAGCAGTGACATCTACAACGAACTTGCCATCTGCGCCCTGGAGACCGACAAGAAGGATCTTGCAAAGAACTACCTCAACACAGCTATTGACCTGGATGAAAAAAACATCACCCTCCTTTCCAATCTGGCATACCTGCATCTTCGGGATGGGGAGCTGGACGAGGCCCGTGAATTCCTCGAACTTGCCAGGAATATTGATGAGAAGGACCCTGTCATCGTCCGGCTGATGAGTGACTACGAACAGACAACGGGCGAGAAGCTCTCTTCCCCCATCGTCCAACAGTTCATAAATACAGCTGAGGTGAAGGCCAAGGACAACGACAAGCCTTTCCACATACAAGGCACCGAAGAGGGTGACGATCTGGAAGTTCCCTTTGAAGAAGAAAACGACGAAATTCAGGAGTAATGCCCTATGCGCTTTACCAGTTCATCACCACAGCAGACCGCCGACTTGGGCTTTCGCATCGGAAAGGCTTGTACCGCCGGCTCGATAGTATCCCTTCGAGGGAGCTTGGGCGCTGGAAAAACAGTGCTTGCCAAAGGTATAGCAAGGGCTCTGGGAATCACAGAAGCCATTGTGAGCCCCACCTTCACCCTCATGCAGGAATATGAGGGGACACTGCCTCTCTACCATATGGATCTGTATAGGATCAGTGGAACCGATGAGTTTGAAATGATCGGTGGAGAGGAAATGCTCTATGGAAATGGGGTGACACTCATCGAGTGGAGTGAAAAGATTCAGGAAATGCTACCCGATGGGACAATTTTTGTCGATATTAGTATTAAGCCCGACAGCAAGCGGGAAATAACCATTGAAGGAATAGAAGTGTGAACATCCTAGCCATTGACACCTCAAGTGATGCAATTCATCTCGCTCTTGCCATTGGAGACGAAACTTCATTGTACAAGCGCTACGAAGTGCAGATCGTTGCCAATGGCACCAGGCACTCTGAGTCCTTGGTTCCGCTCATGCTCAGCCTGTGCGAACGCAACGGCCTCACCTTTGGGGAACTGGACCTGCTGGTATGCACCAATGGCCCTGGGTCCTTTACCGGCTTGAGGATAGGCATGAGTGCCCTCAAGGGTATTTCCCTGGCTAGTGGCATCCCCCTGTGCTCCGTCTCCACGATGGATGCCCTGTTTGGGTGTGTCTCTCATTTCTCTGGTGCGATCATCCCTGTCATCGATGCAAGGAAGAAGCGCTTCTATACAGCCCTCTATGCAGAGGGAAAAAGGAAGACAGCTGACCTTGATGTTGATGTACCCGAGATGGAAACCCTGATGGAAGGGTATCCTTCGGTTCTCATCACCGGCTTTGATGCCGCCATCTTTGCTGATAAGATCAAAACATATGAAGGTCAGCTTTTTGTCGATGAGACACTTTCAGCAAACCTCCCCCTCACCCTCATCAAGTTGGGTTGGGAAAAGTTTCAGAAAGAGGGTGCCGATGACATCGGCGTAGGTCCTACCTATGTCAGAAAGAGTGATGCAGAGCTTGCTTTACAGGAAAAAATACGTTCCATGGAGGAATATAATGATTGAACAAGATATTTTAATTATAGGATCAGGGATCGCTGGCATGTCTGCTGCGCAGTACGCCGCACGCGCCGGACGATCTGTAACCGTTATGGAAGAGCTTGCCCCAGGGGGTCAGACCATGTTCATTGATATGATCGAGAACTACCCTGGCTTTGAAGAACCCATCAGTGGCTATGACCTGGCAGTCAAATTCCAGACACAAGCTGAGCGCTTTGGTGCAAAGATAGCCTATACCTCCGTGACAGCTCTGAAAAAAGAAAAGGATATCTTTATTGCTGAAACCAGCGGAGAGCCCTATCAGGCCAAAGCAGTCATCTTGGCGACTGGAGCAAAGCACCGCCACCTCGGGGTCGAAGGCGAAGAGGAGTATGCAGGCAAAGGAGTCTCATACTGTGGTACCTGTGATGGTCCTTTCTTCCGTGGGAAGAGAATTCTTGTAGTGGGTGGTGGCGATACTGCCCTCACTGATGCAATTTTCCTATCAAAGATGAGTGAACACGTGACCATCATCCATAGGAAGGATCGTTTCCGTGGCCAGGACAACCTAGTCAGGCAGGTGGAGCGAAACAAGAACATTGAAATAGTGATGAACCATACCCTCCTGAAAATTGAAGGAGATGGGAAAAAGGTCACCAGCACCCTTCTCCACGACCTGAAGCAAAACAAGGAGTATACACGCGAGTTTGATGCTGTATTCATCTTTGTCGGGATGTTACCCCAGACTGGCTTGCTCGATAAGACACTCCTTGACCATGATGGGTATGCCAAGACCAACGAAAGGATGGAGACTGCCCTTCCAGGCCTCTATGCAGTTGGTGATGTGCGTGACACCATATTCAGACAGTTGGTGACTGCTGCCAGTGATGGGGCCATTGCTGCTCATTGCTCAAGCGAGTACATTGACGAACTGGAAGGGATGGAATACGTCTAAATCGTACTCCTAGCTCATATATCAGTAGTTTGTCCTTGACGACAACTAGTCCTTAGTGGTCTAATTGGGATTATGAAGATACTCATGGTTTCAAGTGAATCAGTCCCATTTTCCAAATCGGGTGGGCTAGCGGATGTTGTAGGGGCTCTTTCTACTGCTCTCAGTGACTTACAAGCCGAGGTGCATGTACTCTTGCCATGGTATGGCAGGGTAGACACCTCGGATTTTGTTGATAGCAAGCTTTCCCTGGAACTTGAACTTCTGGGAAAACAGGAAACAGTGACCTTTATGGAGAAGGAGCTTGATGGCGTCCTCTATCATTTCTTATGCCATCCCATGTTCAATACCCGACTTGGCATTTATGGTGATACCTCCTTCACTCCTTACCTTGATAATCTGGAGAGGTTCTCCCTGCTTAATAAGGCTGCCCTCCCCTTCTGCCGGAAGCTTGATTGGAAACCCGATGTCATCCACTGCCATGACTGGACCTGTGGTCTAGTTCCCTATCTGCTCAAAAATGAGACCTCCTCCTTCTTTGCAGGGACAAAAAGTGTCATGACCATCCATAACCTTGCGTTCCAAGGTGAATATTCGCGCCTGCAGCTTCTTGGTACCGCCATCGAGGCAGATGAGAAGATGTTCCATGGCCCGGCTCCTGAAAAGAGAACCAACATGCTCAAGACCGGCCTTGAGTTCGCCGATGCCATTACAACCGTCAGCCCTACCTACGCACAGGAGATCCAGAGCAAGGAGTATGGCTGTACCCTGGAGGATCTGCTCACAAGGCGAAGTGATGTGCTTTCCGGCATCATCAATGGCATTGACCACAAGGAATGGAATCCCGAAACCGATACGTTTATTGAGAATCACTTCTCTGTGAAGGACCTCTCAGGCAAGGAGAAGACCAAGGCGGAAATCCAGAAGGAGTTCGGCCTTGCCATCGATGCTTCAGTTCCCCTCTTCTCCATGATTAGCCGCATTGCAGACCAGAAGGGATTTGTGGAGCTGTTGGAAGGCTCTCCTTGTGCCCTAGAGAAGATGGTACGTGACCGTCCCCTGCAGATGATCATCATCGGTACCGGCGAACAACGCCTCGAAGAAAAACTTATCGAGCTTGGCAGACGGTATGACAACCTTTCGGTAAATATTCTCTTCAGCAATCGTGCCGCCCATAGGGTTGAAGCCGGTTCCGACTTCTTCTTGATGCCCAGCAAGTATGAGCCTTGTGGTCTTAACCAGCTCTATTCCTTGCGGTATGGGACTATTCCAGTGGCCAGAAGGACAGGCGGCCTTGCTGACAGTATTATCGATCTGGATGAAAACCCAAAGACCGGAACAGGAATTCTCTTTAGTTCCATGACCGCTGATGCTATACTGGAAGCTACTGAGAGGGCTCTGACTTGGTGGGAAAAAGGAATACCTACTATACCTGATATACGAAAACGCGGCATGCAATGGGACAGTTCCTGGATACGGTCAGCCCGTTCCTATCTTTCGATTTATGAGACAAAAATAGAGGGGAGAAAGTAAATGAAAAAGAAAAAATCAAAAGCTATTGCGATTGTTTTGGGTGGTGGCAAAGGTACAAGACTCTATCCATTGACTATGGATCGCGCAAAGCCTGCAGTCCCCTTCGCCGGGAAGTATCGTCTGGTAGATATCCCCATTTCAAACTGCATCAACAGTGGAATTCGACAGATTTATATCCTGACTCAGTTCAACTCAGCTTCACTGCACAACCATATCGCAAACACCTATATCTTCGATACCTTCAGCAGTGGCTTTGTAGAGATACTTGCAGCTGAACAGACTAACGAGACCAATACGTGGTATCAGGGGACAGCTGATGCTGTTCGCAAGAACCTGAAGCACTTCCATGACCAGAATGCCGACTATTATATCATTCTCAGTGGAGACCAGCTCTATCGGATGAATATCCATGATATGCTAGACCGCCACATATCAAGTGGTGCAGAGCTTACCATTGCTTCAAAACCCATCAGCCGGGAACAGGCTACAGGACTGGGCATCATCGGCTGTGATGAAGAGGGTATCATCAACAAGTTCTATGAGAAACCCGCCAGTGACCTGGATATCTCCGATTACAAGGTATCCGAATCATTCATGCTCGCATCCTTGAATAAGAAATTGGACGCATCAAACGAATACCTTGCAAGCATGGGCATCTATGTCTTCAATGCAAAGACCATGGAAGAGGTGCTCAACAACGATAAGACTGACTTTGGCAAGGAGATTATACCAGGCGTAATCGACCAGAGAAAGGTAGCGACCTTCCTCTTTGATGGTTTCTGGGAGGATATCGGGACTATCAAGGCATTCTATGAGACAAACCTCGACCTTGCCTCCATCAACCCACAGTTCAACTTCTATGATGAGGAGATGCCGATATATACCCATCGCCGTCACCTGCCGGCAACCAAGGTCAACTTCTGTAACATCAGTTCCTCCTTGGCCTCTGAAGGCTCGATTATAACCAATGCATATATCGTCAACTCAATCATCGGTGTACGCACCCTGATCGAATCCGGTGCCTCCTTGGATGGTGTCTACTGCATGGGAGCCTCCTTCTACGAGACAGAGGAAGAGAAGAGGGAGAATGCTCAGAAGGGTATCCCCAATATAGGCATCGGAAAGGGAACTATCATCCGCAAGGCTATCATAGACCAGAATGCTAGAATCGGTGATGGTTGCCGTATCGGTATCGATGATATTCCCCGACAGGAAGGGGACTTTGCAATGTACTCGATCCATGATGGGATCATTGTCATCAACAAGAATGCGATCATAAAGAATGGGTCGGTGCTGTAGGGCAGTATTTGTACTGATTCCCGTTGAGGGCATCCGAACAAAGAAATAGAATTCAAATGTGAAAAATGATTAGTTTTTGGATGAAAAAGGGTTTGCAAAGATGCAAACCTTTTTCATTAGTTTAAAAATATTGTCCACAAATACTAGGGAGTCCAAAAAGTAATAGTCTTTAGTCACTTGCCAGAACATAGAGCTTATATTGCTATCCTGAAATAAATACTCATAGCTATAGCAAATCTTTGGTGCCCATGCTTCTGCTCGATTTTTCGTTATCATCAAAAACAATATTTAGTTACTATCAAGGAAGTGGGTCAGAGAAAAAATCAGGTAAAATTTCACACTTCATCAATGCAAAGGTAGGATGCTGATCGACACCTCATTCTTGATGAGTTTGGCGATAACCAGCATCCTAAGTCTTAAATAGTATTGATGCACTCGTAATCAAACAATGTGTAGTCCAATAATAATGTTACTTACCTCCCAAAGTTACTTAAAAGATAACCTCAGTAGATTCCATGATAAACTCTCAAACGTTGCCTTACAAGATTCACTTTTCATTCTTTTGTTTGATTCAATTGTTTTGGGAAACACTTCATTTTGATTGTCCTTATCATTTACAGCATCTAAATCACTATGTGATAATGTGATATGTTCTATTACTGTAACAGTATCTCCAAAATCTGAAAGATTTACATCCATTTCTATAGGCTCTTCCTGATTCCTATTGATAACAAATATATCAAGTTCTTCTGCTTCAGGATGATAGACAGCAATAGAATCTGCATAAGGAACACTTCCATGTTTAGCATTTTCATAAGAAGGGACATCAACTCTAATATCCAAGACCTCTCCCCTGCCATATCGTGAAGCATAATAGTATGGCCAATAGATAGTCTGCCGCCAAGCGCTCCCCCCAGTTTCTGTCATAATTGGTGCTATGGTATTAACCAATTGTGCCAAGCAGGCAACCTTGACACGATCACAGCGGCGTAACAAGCTATTAAGCAAACTTCCAACTACTAGAGCATCTTCAAATGTGTAGACATCTTCTAGAAGTGATGGTCCCACTATCCATGCAGGTTGCTCCTTATCCTTTTGGTTTGAACGGAACCAGACATTCCATTCATCGAAAGAAAGGTACATGGTTTTTTTAGAACGTTTTTTGGCTTTCACATAATCACATACATGTATTACATTCTCAATAAAAGAGTCCATTTCCAATGATGAAGCTAGAAATGTTGCTGTATCGTTACCATCTTTACGGAAATATATGTGTAGAGAAATATAATCGGCAACATCATAACAATGATCCAATACTGTCTCTTCCCATTGTGGGAACGTAGGCATCTGTGCATTGGAACTACCGCAGGCAACCAATTCTAGTGTAGGATCGAAAAGCTTGATAGCTTTACCGACCTCATTTGCTATTCGACCATACTCTCCAGCAGTTTTATGACCAACTTGCCACGGACCATCCATTTCATTGCCTAAGCACCACATCCGTATATCAAAAGGCTCCTTTGCACCATGACTTGTACGAAGATCGCTAAGGGTAGAACCTTCTGGATGGTTGCAGTACTCAACCAAATCCTTAGCCGCAGCCAAACCCCGGGTACCAAGGTTTATTGCCATCATAGGTTTTGTACCAACCTTTTCGGCCCATTTAACAAATTCATGAATACCAAATTGGTTGGGATCCATTGCTTTCCATGCAAGATCAAGCCGAGTTGGACGTTTCTCCTTAGGTCCTACTGAATCTTCCCAATTATGGTTTGAAACATAGTTTCCCCCTGGGAAACGTACCATCGGAACATCGAGTTCCCTTATGAGATCCATTACATCAGTTCTAAACCCATCTTCATCAGCAAGCGGATGGTCAGGTTCATAGACTCCACCGTATACAGCACGTCCCAGCTGTTCAACAAACGAACTGAACAGTCTATCATCAACTCTCCCTGTAACAAAATTTTTACTAGCGTGTAAAGTACATTTCATGAAAATCTCCTATTTAAATTATTCTGATTAACCTTTAACACCACCGGAAGTAAGGCCAGCAATGAAATATTGTTGGAAGAAAATAAACACGATTATTATTGGAAGGGTAGCTGCTAAAGCTCCCATAATCAAAAGGTCGTAGTTATTGCCATACGGTGAAAGTAGGGTATTTAATCCAATGGGAAGAGTGAACTTTTCACCACTCCTCAAAACTATTAAGGGCCAAAGAAAGTTATTCCAACTTTGCATAGACATAAAAATTGCCATTGCTCCATAAGCTGGTTGCATGATAGGAGTGACAATTCTGAAAAAAATAGAAAACTCTGACAACCCGTCTACCCTTCCTGCATCAATAAGATCTCGGGGCACTCCATCAATATATTGTCTAAAAAAGAATATAGCGAAAGGAGAGACTATTAGGGGAAGAAAAACTCCAAAAAAGGTATTAATAAGTTGTATTCCTATCATGAGCTTGTACAAAGGTAATATTAATATCTGAATGGGTACCAGCATCAAGAAAATTACCAAGGTATTTACAACTCTTCTCCCTCTAAATCTATATACAGAAAGTCCGTATGCCACAAAAGAACTGAAAAATAGTGCAAGTATTACCTGTACTATCAAAAGATAGATGCTATTCCCAAACCAAGTAAAATATATTCCGTCTTTAATAGTAAACAAGCCCTTAAAATTCTCCAAATTAAGATCCTTGGGAATTAAGGTCTTAAAAGTAATTCCATAGCGTAAAAGATCTCTACCAGGTCTGAAGGCAGCTAATGCTAAGGAATAAACAGGGAACATATATAGTATACAGATAAAACTCATTATCAGGTGTTTAAATGTAGATTTTGCAGTATTAAAATTTGTATTTTTCATGATCGGTTCCTCTCTTCTGAAAAGAATCCAAAGGTGTGGAGGAAGGTGATACTGATACTAAAAACAATCAATAATATGATAATCCCTATAGCAGAAGCCGTACCCATTTCTCCTTGTTGAAAACCCTTATTGTATAAATGTCCGACCATTGTCAGCCCTACATTATTGGGTGATGGCTTGCCTGCCCATAAAATGAAACTCTCTTCAAACATTGCAAAACCACCAAAAATACTTATTGTAGTTACAAATACTATTGTTGACTTCAGTAAGGGAATGGTTATTCTCCATAATTTTTGAATTGATGAGGCTCCATCAATATCAGCTGCTTCGTACAGTTCATCTGGAATAGCTTGCAACCCTGAAAGGAAATATATGATGTTTACTCCTACCCATCTCCATAGAGCTAGGACTAAAAGGAGAATCATAGCTTGTGTTGGTCCTCCAAGAAGCCACTGCCGGGCTTCAGCACCCAACCATATTGCAATAGTATTAATTACACTTTTAGAACTAGAAGCAAAAAGCAAGCGCATAATTGTACCAGCAACAACAACTGAAACTAGGGAAGGTACATACAATAGCGAACGATATAATGAGTTTATGGAACGTTTTCCTGTATTGAGCAATACTGAAAGCATTAAGGGAATAGGAATAAGTAATGCAATCGTATAAATCGTATATCTCAAACTATTCCAAAGTGCTACCTTAAACTCTGGATTATTGAGTCTTTTATAGTTTTGTAACCCGATAAACTCAACTTGACCTGGGTATATTTGCTGAAATCCCATTATGAAAGTACTAATGATAGGATAGAAATAAAAAATTAGAAAGGAAGCTATAAAAGGTGATATAAAAATATAAGGTATCATATTCCTTGAGTTTCGTTTTGATTTGGCTATCATTAAAGCCTCCTATAAAACGGTACGTCAGTGACGCCACTGACGTACCTATACCATTAGTAGTAATTAGCGGGAAAGATCAGCTGCTTCTTTCAAAGCTTCTGCTGGACTCTTAATCTGTTGCTGCAGTGCCTGAATCATAACAGTCGACTTAAGTCTATCAATGATCGCCGGTACTTTCTCCTTAATATTGACAGGTTGAATTTCATCCTTAACCTCTAGCAACATACCGAAGATATCATCATTCATGAAGAATTCTGTATATTTATTTGGAGCGTTCATTTCTGGAGCATCCCAAACATCCCAACGTGGAGGGTCAAATCCAAGATCTTCCCAAATCAAGATATTTCCTTCCCTTGATCCCTTGGCAAACATCAAGAAGTCTTTGGCTAGCTGAATATCTTTTGCTTGGCGTGTAACAGAAGTTCCTGTACCCCCCATCCCAGCTGAACGTGGACCACCTTTAGTAAATCGAGGCATGGGTCTGATTAGGATTTTGCCGTCAAGATCGGCCATGTAGTCGGTGAAACGACCCATATACCACATTGGCATCCAAACCGATGCTGCACCACCATCATTCATAAATCCATAGTATTCTTCAGCATGATGGAAACCACCAGGAGTACCAACAGCAACACCACTATTAATCATATCCTTAAGGAATTGTAGAGTTTTAATATTGATCTCATTATCAAGGATAATGTTTCCATCTTTATCTACAAAGTCTGATCCTTGCTGGGCAATGAGAGGCCAATAAGACCAGTGCTCGGTGACCTCAACAGTCGTCATAGGTTTGCCTGTTCTCTCTTTTACCTGAATACCCGCTTTCATAAAATCGTCCCAAGTATCAATCTTGTAGGGATCTACACCAGCAGCATTCAAGATTTCCATATTGTAGTAGATAACTGAGGCCCCAACATGGAACGGCATTCCATAATTTTGACCATCCTTGCTGTAAATGTCCAAGCGAGCAGTGACGAAATTATCCCGTACCGGGTCTATGACATCATTGAGAGGAACAAGTTGAATATTACCCTTGAGATAGTTAGGGTATTTTGCAATTTCTATGTCAACGATATCAGGTGCACCAGTTCCTGCTTGCAAAGAAACCAGCAGCTTGGTATGCATGTCTTCATACGGAAGAACTTCACAGTTCAACGTAAATTGTCTATCGGGATTCTCTTGGTTCCACAAATCTGCCATTTTTTCGTAATAATAAAAGTGTTGATCCTGGAATGTCCAGAAATCAAGTTCAGGAACTTCACTAGCTTTGGGACCTTCTGCATTTCCAGAACCAAAAATCAAACCGATCATACTAATAAGTAAGACCACCAACAGAACGATTCTTTTTTTCATAATACTCTCCTTTTCAATATTCATTTTTTAAAACATTTGCATTAGCTTTTGCTAATGCATCAATTTTAAAAATGCTCACAAAACAATGACTTACTAACTCATAAATTAGGTAATGGTTTTTCTAAAAATTATATCCTCCTACATTCGAGTATCGATTAGCACATACCCGGAAAAAGATTGTTTCCCTTACGAGTAAAACAAATGTTCAGGAAACTACTATCGCAACTTCCACGCAATATCAGAAAGGAACAACTGTTGTTTCATGGATTGGACAGTCGTC
>CAZTXW010000004.1:0-50598 GCA_964617345.1 uncultured Sphaerochaeta sp.
TTCGCCTGCCATTGCGTAGCGATGTTGATGAAGCAGTAGAGAGAATACAACAGCTGATATCTGTATCGGAGCAGGGCCTTGAGGCACGAAGCTGGAGAGTTCTGGCCAAGGACTACCTTGCTGCCATTCAGGCGGAACGGGGAGGTACTGCTATCATCCTGTTCCTGGTATTCATCATAGCGGCAGTGGGAATTTCCAATACGATGCTCATGTCCATGTATGAACGAACCAGGGAGCTAGGGATGATGAGGGCCCTTGGGATGAAGGAGAGTCATATCATGCTCTCCTTCTTGTTCGAAGCAGGGGGCATAGGATTGGTCGGATCGCTCATCGGTCTTGCCTTGGGCTCTTTGGCAAATCTCTTCCTGGTCAATGTCGGCATAGACTTCGGCTTCATCATGCGCGATGCAGATATTGGCTACAGGGTCCAGAGCATCATCCGGGGTACCTGGAATCTCAGGTCCTTTCTCGTGGCCCTTGCCTCAGGGGTTGGCCTATCGATGATCGTTGCATGGCTTCCTATCAGGAGATCACTGAAGATGGATATTCCCACTTGCCTGCGTCACCAATAGGGGTTTATCATACGGGCTACAGTTTTCACGGAATTACCATACCAATTAACAACCAAAAGAGTCCAAGACAGAACCCAAGGAAGAGACCCATGGAATTCATCACCCTTAATGCAGAGAATCTGGAACAGGAACATATCTGCTGTGCGATAGCTGACAAGAAGCACCAGAGCGGAGTCGAGGCAAAGAAAGCCTGGCTCAAGGAGAGGCTTGCCGATGGGCACACCTTCACCAAGCTTGATGCCAGGGGCAAGATATTCATCGAGTACACCCCGCTAGAACATGCATGGGTCCCTGTTGTAGGGAAGAACTACCTTTACATCCACTGCCTCTGGGTTTCAGGCAGTTTCAAGGGCAAGGGCTATGCCACTGAGTTGCTCTCCCGCTGTGTCGCAGAGGCAAAAAGGCAGGGGCGATCGGGGGTATGTGTGATTAGCGCAAAGAAGAAGAAACCCTTTCTGAGTGACAAGGCCTTCATGCTCAAGCATGGCTTTGGGACTGTCGACCGTATAGGTGAATATGAGCTGTTGGCCCTCTCCTTCGATGGCACAATGCCCGAATTTGCCCAGATAGCAAGGAAACAGACCATTGAGGATGAAGCTCTGACCATCTATTACGGATCACAATGCCCCTACATACCCAATTGCATCAGCGAGGTCCAAGCCTACTGCAACGCCCATGAGATTCCACTCAATCTGGTTGCCGTTGATTCCCAGCAAAAGGCACAGCAGGTTCCCTGTGTATTCAACAACTGGGCAGTATTCTACAAGGGGAAGTTTGAGACGGTGCATCTGCTGAATGAGGGGTTCCTCAAAAAGATGCTGGGCAAGTGACCCTTACGCTTCATCTTCCATCAGGGTAATTTTTTGTCTTGTAGTATAGTAATGGTAATTCAAAAAGGGGCCTTCTTCAGTATAGGAAAAGGGTTAAGGTTTTTCCCAAACTCTAGAATTTGTACCGTGGCCTCTTTCACAAAACTACCGGTAAGACTTCTGTATAGCCTTCCCGGTAGTTTGTATGTTGTATTTGCTTATGTTCTTATTCTTTTCAGAGCATCTTGTCTGATTGTCTTTTCTGCTTTCTTTCGGTGCCTGTCAGCTATCAGAGGATCTCCCCTTCTGAGGAGAGGGTGACCACAGCTATGGGCATGATCTTCCCCGATGCGGCAATGGCACGCTTTACAGCACTATCGAGGCCACCACAGCAGGGCACTTCCATCCTGACGACAGTGACACTTCTGATGGTGTTGTTTGCAAAGATGACGGCAAGCTTCTGGGCATAGTCGCCTTCGTCGAGCTTGGGACACCCTATGAGGGTCACCTTGTCCTTGATGAAGGTATTGTGGAAGTCTGCAAAGGCATAGGCTGAGCAATCAGCGGCAATGAGCAGGTCACAATTCCTGAAGAAGGCGGCGTTGGGGGCAGCCAGGTTGATCTGCACAGGCCACTGGCGAAGCTGGCTGACAGGCTTTGTTGTCGGCTCTGTTGTCGCCTCTACCTGTTCCTGTTCACACTGCTTCATGACCTTCATCTGGGTTCCGGGGCAACTGAAGACAGGCATGCTCTTCTCTTCACCCATAAGGTGAGCAACCGCCTCATGATTGAATTCCGGTGCCTCTCTCTCTTCAAAGGTAATGGCTCCGGTGGGGCATACGGGAAGACAGTTGCCCAACCCATCACAATAATCCTCACGCAGCATGACAGCTTTGCCGTTTACCATGCCGATAGCTCCCTCTTGGCAAGCACCTACACACAAGCCGCATCCAATGCACAACTCTTCATCTATTTGTATCATCTGTCTGATCATTATCATTCTCCATTGTCCAAATTTCTTCTGTATGATACTATGCGAATTAGGTAAATTATGTTGTTTTTACAACAAAAGGATAGATTTATGGATGCCATACCAGTTCTTGCACAAAGCCTCCTCTTCCAAGGGGTAAGCCAGGGGGATCTGCCCCACCTCATCAAATGCCTGGAGCCCAAGGAGGTCACCTACCCCAAGGACTACACCATCATCGAGGAGGGGGACCTCCTCGATGAGCTTGCTCTCATCCTAGAGGGTTCGGTCAGTATTGTCCGCCATGACTTCTGGGGAAACCGGACCCTGGTGGCCAAACTGGGAGCAGGTGATATCTTCGCCGAGACAGTGGCCTGTACTGCCGACAAGAGTGTTGCCTCTGTCATCACCGAGGAAAAGACCGTGGTGCTCTTCCTTGGTGTACAGAAAATCATCAAGACCTGCCCTTCAGCCTGCGTCTTTCACCAATCCATCATCGAGAATATGGTCAAGCTGCTGGCGCATAAGAATCTCTCCCTGATGCAGAAGATGAACCATATAACCAAACGCAACACCCGCGAGAAATTGCTCTCCTTCCTCTCTGAACAAGACTTGGACAGGGGAGCTCAACAGTTCACCATACCCTTTGACCGTCAGCAACTTGCCGATTATCTCTGTGTGGACCGCAGTGCCATGTCCAGTGAACTGAGCAAGATGAAGAGTGATGGCCTGATCGAGTACCACAAGAACACCTTTATGCTCAAACACCTCGGGTAGGGGTACCAGGTCTTTCTTACTCTGGTGAACTGAGCCTCCTTGCTGTATAATTTGGTATCACACATATCCTATCGGAGGTCTTATGAAACGAATGAGAAATCTTCTTCTCGTGATCCTGGTCGCCACAATGATGGCCTTCACTTCTTGTGCTACTGTACAGCAGCAGGCAGTCGAGGTAGTACAACTGCAAAGCTTGCAGTCGAGTGTTGCCCTCATCGACAAGTACGGCAACCTCACCCTAGAGATGAGTGAAGACGCCCTGTTGGGTGCAGGCTATGAGGTTGGGGATATCGTTACCATCACCGTCGGGGACTTCACCTATGAGTCTCCCATCGGAACAGCCTATAGCGATGTGGACAAGGGCAACTATATAGTCCGCCTTTCCAAGGACTATGTCATCCTGGCCATCAACTACGGAAACCTCGCAAAGACCAGCTCAGCTGTAGAGAATGCGCCTGTCACCATCGCCCTCTCTGAAAAAGGGGGGTACCTGCAGGAGTTTGAACTGCGACACCTGGTTAGAACCGATGTACGTTCTGACTATGCCTCCGATGCTATCTTCGCCAATTTCCGCATGGTTGACCATGGAGCAATTGCCGAGGGTATGCTCTATCGATCGGCAAACCCCGTACTCGATGATGCACGCGCTCCCTATGTTGCAACCCTCGCTGAACTGGTTGGCATCAAGACGGTCATCAACCTAGCCGATGACAAAACGAGCCTCTATGCCAACCTCGATGATGCCCCCTACTACAAGGCTCTCGTCGAGGAGGGGTCGGTCATCGCCCTCAATATGGGAGTGACCTTCACCGATGCCGACTTCATCACTAAGCTCCGAGAAGGGCTCGCCTTCATGGCAGAGCACAAGGGACCGTACCTTGTGCACTGCAACGAAGGAAAGGACAGGGCAGGTTTTGTCAGTGCCCTGCTCAGTGCCGTCATGGGAGCAACTGTCGATGAGGTGGTTGAGGATTATATGGTCAGCTACGAAAACTACTATGGGGTGGAGAAAGGCAGCGAACGCTACAACCTCATCAGCAAGATCATCCTGAACCTCTTTTCAGATATCAATGGGGGAAAACCTGTCACCGACAAGACCATACGAAAGGTCGCCGAGTCCTACCTGCTCAAGGAGGTGAAGCTCACCCCCACCCAGCTGGGTATGATCAAGGACAATCTCTCGGTGAAGAACGTAAAGGTCACTGGCCAGATTGTATTTACTCTGTAATGGAAGCTACCATACGTTTGCCGACATCCATATTGGTTGCCGGCAAACATTGCTTTCCTCAAATATTCCCAGGGACTCCCTTCCTACAAATACAAATCGACCTCATGTGTACCATGCATGCTGAAGTTCATTTCTATTGATATTGATAAGAAATCTGAAAGGAGAAGAAGACCTCATGCAAGACGGATGCGTTTTTTGCAAGATGGACAAGCAAAGGGTTGTAGACGAGAACGCTCTTGCCTATGCGATCATCGACAACTTTCCCGTTTCAGAGGGACATACGCTCATCATCCCTACACGTCATGAGCCAGACTATTTCCTCCTGACTGCAGAGGAGAAGGCCTGCTGTGATGAGCTATTGGATAGGGCTCGGAATCATATCCTTGCCTCTGACCCTTCTGTCGAAGGCTTCAATGTAGGGATCAACATAGGAGAGGTGGCAGGCCAGTCAATTTTCCACTGCCACATCCACCTCATCCCCAGAAGAGAGGGCGACACACCGAATCCCAGAGGCGGGGTGCGTCACGTCATAGCGCACAAGGGGTGCTACCCTACGCCTTGACTATCTGTTCAGGTGCTTCGACGATATCCAAGTTGTCACAGACGGTATCGAGGAAAAAAAGACGGAGAACCTGCAAATCAAGTTCTTCCTCGTAGGGACCGAGATCCTCGCGCTTCTCCTTGGTATAGAGGAAACTCCTGAGTTCCGAGAAGTTCCCCTTTGTCTGATAATCCGACTGCAGCTCTTTCAGTGAGCATCCGAGCGTATAGGAAAGCGAGCGCAAGTCCTCCTTCTCCAGGGAAACGACCATCACAAGCCTGCCCTTATAGGTGACACTCATCGCAAAGGGGATGGCGACAAGGTCCTCTCCACTTTTGCAAGCGGGGCTCTTGAGCAGGGTGCACACTGCATCACCACATCTCCATATCTCATCGGACATAATCCCATCGGTGACATCGGGCAGAGAGTGCCACATCAGGGGGTCTATCGTTTCAAGTTCCGTAATATCTAAGATCATACAATCCTCCCTATGCAGGAGAGCCTTTCCGTTTATATAAGAATACGGGTTTCAGCTCTTGACCTGCCTAGACCAAGACTTTATCGTATCTTCATGAACAATCCAATACTCATGGCCTTAGTGGCCACCCTCGGAACCTGGGGAATGACAGCCTTGGGAGCTTCGCTCGTGTTTTTCTTCAAGACTATCAAGGACCATGTGATGAACTCCATGCTGGGCTTCGCCAGCGGGGTCATGGTTGCAGCAAGCTTCTGGTCACTGCTTGCCCCTGCCATTGCTATGGCTGAAGGCGGTCCTGTACCGGCTTACCTCGTAGCTGCCATAGGCTTCCTGTTGGGTGGAGCATTCCTATGGCTCAGCGACAGGCTCCTTCCCCATGCGCACTTTGGTTCAGAGCCGGGAGAGACAGAAGGGATTCCCACCCACCTGCGCCGGAGTATCCTGCTGGTACTCTCCATTACCTTGCACAACATCCCCGAAGGTCTTGCCGTCGGTGTTGCTTTCGGAGCTGCCGCATTGTCAGGAGAACCCAACGCATACATGGGAGCTATTGCAGTAGCCATTGGTATCGGGCTGCAAAACTTCCCGGAAGGAGCTGCAGTCTCCATCCCTCTCAGACGGGAGAAACTCAGCAGGTTCAAGAGCTTCATGTATGGCCAGGCATCAGGAGTCGTGGAGCCCATAGCAGGTGTCCTGGGAGCCTTGTTGGTGATCCAGGTGCAGGCGATATTGCCCTACGCCCTCGCCTTTGCAGCAGGGGCGATGATCTACGTGGTCGTAGAAGAGCTTGTTCCTGCAGCCCAAGGGGACCCGGAAGACCATAGTGCGACACACTATGCCACCATCGGGACAATGATAGGCTTTACGGTCATGATGATGCTTGATGTGGGGCTGGGTTGATCTAGATCCGTTGCAAGAGGTTCTCGATGGTGAGGTTTCCCAAGGAGGAGACTCCCCGTGCCTGTACCTGGCTTGCAATGGCTTCCCCTGCGGTATCGCGCTCATCAAGCTCTATGGTAGAAAGACCATAGAGTGAATTCACCAGATCCTGCACCTTGAGACTCTCCAGGGGCTGCATGGGTATATACATCGTATGGCCATTGTTGGTTGGCGTGATGAATTTCAACTGTGTCAGCAATTCCAAGAACCCATTGAGGCGCAAATCAGGGATGGCCAGACGATCCATCATCTCCCTTGTGTTGGTGGAACCTCCCCCATTGCGGAAATTGCTGCCTATGAGCATCATGATGTTCACCCCTTCACACAACTGCAGGGCGGGGCTCTGCGGAAGGCCCTTGTAGACCTGGATATCGGGACGGAACTGGTGTACATACGCCAGCTCGATACTGTAGAAGACAACAGCCCAGAACACATAAAAGAGAAACAGGAAAAGGAATACTATGGCCAGCGACCCATAGATTACCGAGTATCTTGCCGCCATGCCGGAAAGCAGGAACAGGAACTTGCTGAATAGCATCAGAAACAGGGTACCGGTGACCGAACCTACCATGGCTGAGGAGAAGCGGACCTTGGTGTTGGGGACAAAATAGGTAAGCATGAACAGAATGGTCCATGAGATGACTATCGGTGCAACCACACCCACTATCTTGGACCACAGGGCAACAGATGCCCCAATGAGATTCAGGTACCAGGAGTTCACTATCGACTGGATGCTGATGTAGGCAGCGACAAGCAGGCAGGCTACGATCAGGAAGGTCACGAAATTTGCCAACCTCTTGAGGGAGTTCCTGTTGCGTGTGGTGCGATAGATATGGTTGATGACTATCCAGACCTTGTTGATCAGCAGCACCATCGTGATGAGAAAGGAGATCAGGCCGACAACACCAAGACTCGTTGCATTGGTGGTGTAGAGGTTCAACAGGTCCATGAGCTGGAGTCCGGCTTCGGGACCGACAATGTCTGTAAGCCACTGCCGGAGTAGATCGACAAGAGGCTCAAGGACACCAAACGCACTGAAAAACGTAAAGATGAAGGTAACAGCAGGGACCAGCGCCATCAGGGTGGAGTAAACCATGCTTGATGCTGACTGCAACACATTGTCCTTCAGCGCTTGGTTGAAGGCAAGGGAGGCAAGTTTCAGTGATGCCAGACTCTGCTTCCTTATGGTTCGGATAAGTCCCATCACCTACACCCGCTCCAGGATCCATGAGGCGAGGTACTTCATGGTGGTCTCCCTGTCAGTCTCATTCAAAAGCTCATGTCTGGCACCCTCTACGAGGTGGAGGGTAAGATCCTTGATACCCGCTTGCCGGTAGAATTCCTGGACCTTCACCAGCCCCTTGCCATAGTTTCCCACAGGGTCCATGCTTCCGCTGATTATCAGGACCGGAAGATCGCTATGCAGACGTTTAGCCCGCTCACTGCAGTTGGCATACCCTATGCCCTCCAGCATGTCCTCGAAGAACTTTGCCGTACACACAAACCCGCAAAGGGGGTCTTCATCATACTTCTGCACCTCTTTTTCATCACGGCTGAGCCAGGCAAAGGCTGAGGTGGCATCCGGTATCCGCTTGTTGTAGGAGCCGAAGCTCATCTTGTCCAGTTGTGCGTCGACAAACTTCGAACCATGCTTCTTCACATGGGAGCGTGCTATCATACCGCCAATCTTGCCAAGGATGCCCATCGAAGCACCTGTTCCCATCATGATGACCCCATCATAAAGGTCGGGGGTATCTGCAATGATGGTCCTTGCCAAGAAGGAGCCCATGCTGTGTCCCATCAGGAACAGGGAGGTCTTGGGATACTCTGTGGCGATGAGACTGGAGAGTTCCTTCGAATCCTCAGCAACACGCATCCAGCCGTCCCTCTCAGCAAACCAACCAAGAGTCTCCTCTGCCTTGGTTGCTGTCAGACCATGTCCACGATGGTCTTGGGCAAACAGGGCAATACCCTGTTTGTTGAGATGCTTGGCAAATCTTTCATATCGCTTGCTGTGCTCAGCCATTCCATGAAGCAGGTGTACCACAGCTTTCACACTCTTTCCTTCTGGAATCCATGCATGATAGTACAGCACGTGAGAATCACTACAGGTCAATTTCCTGATATCAGGCATACGCTCCCTCCTACCGTACATTTATTATATGATTTCACAATCATTCTACCAGCAATATAGCTTACAAACAAGAATATCCTACCTCCAAGGGGGTAAATTCACAACCTTGTTCTTTTGTGATAGAATACAGATATGGAAACTATCATTTTTGGATCAGACTTGCACGGGTCCCTGCCAGCGCTCACCTCACTTCTTGAAAAGGCTGAGAAGTGTAATGCCTCAATGCTCCTGATAGGAGGAGACCTCTGTCCTCCGGAGAACAATCTCTTCAAGATGGCATTTTCCAACAGTAGCATACAGATTCTGCATGTCAGGGGAAATTGCGATTCGGCATACGACTTTGCAAAGGCCGAACTGCCGCTTCCTCCCCTTACCCAGAAGCTTCTGTTTGGCGACAGGACCATCTTGCTCACCCATGGGGACCGATATCCATCCCCCCATGGCCTGGGGCTGAAGAAGGGTGATATCTTTATCTCGGGGCACACCCATACCCCACAACTGCATACCGATGCCATGGGCATCATATGCGTCAACCCGGGATCAACAACCTTTCCGCGGAATGTCCTTGGTCCCACCTATGGGATCATCGATGCCAGCAGTATCAGAATCCACTCGCTGAAGGATGACACCTGCATAACAGAACTGAAGACCTACACGATGCCACGCAAGGACCAGTAGGCATCAAGCAGGCGTACCAGGGGCACGACCTGGGATGCACCATAGTTGCTGGTAGCATCCAGGAGCATCTGCTCAGGCAAACTGCCGTAGCGCCCATCACGTCCTGTCAGCTTGTTGTCGATCTCCTGCTGCAAACTCCATGCCCTCGCCCCTATCTGTGCGATCTGATCAGGGGTAATCTGATACCCTTCTGAAAGGGAAGCCAGCTTTGCCAGCAGGGTCCAGGCTCTCTTCTTGCGCAAGAAGTGGGGGAAGCGCACGACAAACTTCTCATAAAACGGAATGGACAACCAGGGACAGAGCCCAAGGGACTCCATCGCATAGCGAAGGTCCTGGGAAAAAATAGCCCACCGGGCGAGTTTCCTCTCATTTCCCCTATGATAGTGGTTCCCATACATCAGTTCAGCAAAGACTAGGGTATCGTCGCCTGTGGCGACAAGGATTGCCTGGGTCGGCAAGCCACGGTAGTCAAAGGGAGGAAGTGCCTGCCCACCAACCATATAGGCGTGCTCTTGCCCACCATACTGGCTTACCAGCTTGGAAAAAGGCTCTGCAAGCTGTTCTCCGGTGCCCTTTCGGTATGCAATTGCATCGATTATCCGCATGTATTGCATCACGCTCATACTTCCCAGGTTGGGAAGAAAGGACATGCCACCTTCAGAACGGGTCTTTCTCGCCCAGGAGAGGATTGTCCCGACACTGATGGGGTCAAGACCGTTGTCGGAACATCGCTGGACCAATAGGGAAACACGGCGGTAATCAAAGAGCTCCAAGTTCGATCCCAAAGCCATCAGATTGGAAAAATCAAGAAGATTCTGTCTAGCCGACATGGGTGTCCCTGATGCAGGACATCCTGCACATACGAACTCTGCATTGACCTGTTCTGTGCCCTGAGCTTTGGGGCAGAGACCCCATAGCCTTCCATCGACTCGCATGGAGTAGTTGTCAATGGCAGCCCAACCATGCCTGTTCGCCTTTTTCAGGAGGGTTGCAGGTCCCTCCTGGTGCATGGCCCTTCCAATCTTCGTCTTTTTCACAAGCCCAAGATACTTCTTGGTACAGAGGCCCAGCTCTTTGGTATCATAGCTTTCCCTTCCACTGGCAATGCTCTGGAACAGGATAAACTTGAGGTTTTTCAGACCGAATACCATACCGACCCCACCCCGGGTTATGTTCAGTTCACTGTATACGAGTGAGGCATAGGGGACCTGATGCTCCCCGGCAGGCCCGATACACAACAGAGGCCGATCACGAAAATGTTTCTGGACCTCACTGGTAGTCATGTCATGGAATCGCTCTGCATTGGAAAAGGTCACTTTCTGGGAATCTATCTCCAGGCTGCACAAGCGTCTGCTCCGTCCGACAATGACCAAAGCACAATAGCCACATCCCAGCAGATTCTTGGCAAGGGTACTGCTGGAGCTATTCACCGCAAGCTTTCCCGTGACCGGGGAGCGGGTGACTATGGTAGATGAGTCTGCACACAGCATGGAGGTATCACTGGCAGCTCCTGAGGCCAGTACGACAGGATTTCCAGCCTCGTACAGATGGCTATCGAGACTCTCATAGGAGGCATAGGAATCCCAGAGTGAGAGCGCAAGAAGCCGACCCCCCAACAGTGCCTTTGCATCTGTTTCAGAGAGGGGGACCTTTTGCCAAGACTCTTGGGAGAGGTCAATAAGGAGTATTGCCCGCTGGCGATACGGAAATGCCATTATCTGCTTTTTTGCCATATATTCAGGATACCTACCACGATTTGAGCTGTCAATTCAGTCGGAACTACGGTCAATGATTCAGTATACCATAAAATTGCAGATTCGTTTTGCTCTTGTTCTAACCCCTTGTTGGTCGTATGATGGGGGTATGAAACAGATAGAAATACTGCATAACGATAAGAAACTGAACCTGCCGATGGGATCGACAGTCGAGGAAGCTCTGCTGGCCTTTGGTATCGTCCATACCAAGGATACCCCATCCTATCTGGACAACCCGATAGTAGGAGCTCTGGTGAACCATGAGCTGCAATCCTGCTCGAGTGCCATCGTCAGCGACTGTACCCTTGAAGGGGTGAGGCTGTATGGCGATATGGGCAAGCGAATGTACCGCCACAGCATCTGCTACCTGTTGTGTTGCGCTGTCTCAATGCTCTACCCCAGCAGGCGTCTAGTCATCGGGCACTCCCTTGGGGATGGCTACTACTTCAGCTTCGACGATGACCTGACCCTCCAGTCTGATGATATCGAGACCATCTCTGAAACCATGAGAGCTCTCGTTGAGCAGGACCTTCCCATAGAGGAGGTGGTGCTCCCGTATGAGGAGGCAATGACCTACTTCAAGGAGAACCATTTTGACCAGACAGCCAGCCTTATAGCAACCCATAACGAGCCTGTGGTCGAGCTCTACCGCCTGCAGGGCTATCTCGACATTTCCTATGAACCCCTGTTGTGCCAGACCGGCCTGATGCAGGTATGGGAGCTCAAGCCCTACCAGGACCGTGGCATGCTGCTGCGCTACCCCAGGTCCCATAACATCGGAGCCCTGGACCCCTTTGTGGACAACCCCCTGCTGTTTGCCGTATTCAAGGAGTACAAGGCTTGGGGAAGCATCCTCAACGTCCAGTCCCTCGGTCAGCTCAACCAACTGGGGAACCAGAACACCATAGGTTCCTTCATCCGACTGGCAGAAGCCCTGCAGCAGAAGAAGATAGCCAATATTGCAGACCAGATCAACATCCACAGCAGTGTGAAGGCTGTCCTCATCGCCGGTCCCTCCTCTTCAGGAAAGACCACCTTCGCCCACAAGCTTGCCATCCAGCTACAAGTGCTGGGAAAACGTACCATCAAGATATCGCTTGACAACTACTACCTAGCTCCCCACCTCGCCCCAAAGGATGAGTACAACAAACCAGACCTGGAAGCGCTGGAAGCCATAGACCTGCCCCATTTCCAGCGGGACCTCGCCGCCCTGATAGCAGGGCAGAGGGTCAACCTTCCCAGGTTTGACTTCAAGAGCGCCAACAGGACCTTTGAGAAGGAACATGTGCAGATGGACAAGCGCACCATCATCATCATCGAAGGCATCCACGGGATGAACCCGAGCCTTACGAACTCCATCGATAGCGATGCACTGTTCCGCGTGTACATCTCGGCTCTCACCCAGCTCAACCTTGATGACCACAACCGAATCAGCACAACCGACAACCGGATGATCAGACGGATGATTCGGGACAACAGGACCCGCGGCACTGATGCCACGACTACACTGAACATGTGGCCTTCTGTCAGGCGAGGAGAGGACCGCTATATCTTCCCCTACCAGAACAACGCCAACATCATGATCAATTCGGCTCTCGACTATGAGCTTGGGGTCCTTTCCCCTTATGCCCAGCCACTGCTGAAGATGGTCAAGCCAAGTGCCGGAGCCGCCTATGAGACAGCGCGGCGTGTGCTCAAGTTCCTGGAGAACGTAAACCCGATACCCGATACCCTTGTCCCCGATGACTCGCTGCTACGCGAGTTCATCGGAGGCAGTGAGTTCGGGGTCATCTAGGCCCCTACGTGCAATAGCTTCCTAGCAAAAGGCGAGAGCCCATGCGTGCATGCAATCTTTTTCGGTATTCACAACCAAGAGAGAGGCGACCTGAAACCTGGTCGCCTCTCTTCTAGCTGTGATATTTTCTCTTCGTCTCTTGCAGACGTCCTTGGTCAGCTTTCTCGAATAGCTGCCAAGTTGGTCAGGTGCTGTAGATATGCTTGAACTGGTCAAACAGCTCGGCCACCTCATCCTTGCACTTTCCACAGACCGTACCATACTCGGTGATCCTCTCAAGATCATCGAGCGTCTTTGCCTCACCACTCTTTACCAGGTCCTCGATAGCAACGTCGGTGACGTTCTTGCACTCGCAGATGACCTTGGCAATCTTCCTCTTGAACGGGTTGTCACGCTTCTGCTTGGCCAGGTAGTCGTCGATAGCAGCGCGAAGACCCTTGTCCCCAAGCACAGAGCAGTGGAACTTATGGTCAGGCAGGCCCCCCAGCGCTTCGGTGATCGCAGCGGGGGAGAGATGATAGGCCTCTTCAAGGCCCATACCTATGACCATCTCACTCATCATGGAGGTGCTGGCAATTGCCGAAGCACAGCCATAGGTAAGCCAACGAAGGTCGACAATAACATCATCCTTCACCTGGATGGCAATCCTCATCTGGTCTCCACAGGCAAGGGAGCCGACTTCGCCCACACCATCATAGGCAAAATTCTCGTCTTCGACCCAGGTGTTCCTGGGATTCATGAAATGGTCTTTGACTACAGGGGAGTAAACCCACTGGCTCATAAAGTTTGTACTCATCGTGTTGACATTCCTCTTAGGCGCTTGATAATCGGTGGCAGCTTCTCCAAAACATAGAGAACCTCTTCCTCGGTGTTGTACCGACCAAAACTGAACCTGATCGATCCATGCGCCAGTTCTATATCCACTCCGGCAGCCAGCAGCACATAGCTGGGCTCAAGGGACCCGCTTGCACAGGCACTACCGGTAGAGACCATGATTCCTTCCATATCGAGATAAAGCAGGACAGACTCCCCTTCTGCACTGGGAAAGGAGACATCCAAGGTGCCGGGTAGGCAGTGCTCTTGGTTTCCATTCACCACTACGTTGGGAATCCTCTCCTCTATCCCTTTGCGAAGCATCTCCCGAAGGTGCCAAAGCTGTGCGCTCTCCTTCTCCAGGTTCTGTCTTGCAAGCTCTGCTGCAACCCCAGCCCCTACGATATAGGGGGTATTGTAGGTTCCGGCCCGCTTGCCGCCTTCCTGATGCCCTCCATGGACAAAAGCTTCAAAGGGGACCTTCTTCTTGACTGCAAGAATGCCGATGCCCTTGGGACCGTAGAACTTGTGAGCAGAAATGCTCATATAATCCACACCCCAACTCTTCATCTGCACAGGAATCTTCCCAATTGCCTGGGTTGCATCGGTGTGCATGAAGGCCCCAACTGCATGGGCCATCTTGGCAATCTCTGCTATGGGTTGGATGGTGCCTATCTCATTGTTTCCTGTCATGACCGAAACCAAGGCAACATCCTCACCAAGGTAGGTGGAGAGGACCTCAAGATCAACACGCCCTGTCTTGTCGACAGGGACCTCGTCAACACGATAGCCCCGCTTCTTCAGAAACTTTACCGTCTCTATGATGGAAGGGTGTTCGATGACAGTGGTGACGATGCGGTCTCGCTTCGATCCAAGATCGATGGCATCACGGAATATATTAAAGACGGTATTGTTTGCTTCACTGGCTCCGCTGGTAAAGACGACCTCATCGGGGTCGCACTCCAGGAGGGCCGCAATCTTCTCTCTCGACTGTTCGATGGCAAAGGCAGCTTCACGGCCGAAACCATGCATGCTGGAAGCATTGCCAAAGAGCATATTTGCTTCTGCGATAGCTTCAACGACCTCTTGCGCCATAGGCGTGGTCGCATTGTTATCCAGATATATCATCTGTTGTTCCATATACATATCCTTTCTGTAAAAATAGTGACAAAGAGCCCATAGGGTCAAGCCACACTACTTAGAACGCAGCGTAGATCTCTTTGTCAGATTCGTCAGAAGGACAGGTCTTGCTATGGATGAACCTAAGCATGCGATGGGGAGCAAACCTGATGTGGTTTGCCTTTGCCCATTTTGCATAGGCGCAGCTATCAGGAATATATGGGGCAAACATTGCCCTCAGATAGGTCATCTTCTTACAGCGTTTGCTCTGGGTAAAGCGTTCGGCATAGACTGTGCATTGCTTTGTCTCAGGATCGAAGAACTCACACCAGGAGTCCAGGTCGATCACCAGCAGGCGTCCGTACATAGCCTTCTCGTGACAACACAGGCCGCATTGGGTGCATTTGCTCTCCCAGGGGGAGGTGTTGCAGGTGCTACACATACAGAGCCCCTTCAGAGAGCCTGGTCAACTTGTCCTGGACATCCTGGTGTATGGGAGGCAGGATGGAGAGGGCTGTGATGCTGACGAAACCTGCTGAGACAGCCTGGTAGTCGGTCTCTACCGTATCGCACTTCTGCACGGGGGAAACTCCTCCATTCAGGGAGAATACCACCGAGTTTGTGATAGGGATGGAGGGCCCTTCATGCACCTTTGGTTGTTTGTCATACTGTTTTGTCACCGCATCATGGTAGTCTAGATAGCTCATGACTGCAGGCTTCCACTTTCCGTTGCCCTTGGAAGGGACATTGATGTTGAGGATACACTCGCTGCTGCACAGGGGATAGAGCTCATCGAGGTGGTCCACCACAAACTGCGCAGCCTTGTCAAAGGCAAAGTGCCCACGCCCATCACGTGTACAGCTCAAGGCTATCGCCTTCAAGCCGGTAAGGGAGGCTTCCCTTGCAGCCCCTACGGTGCCCGAGTAGAGAATGTCGGTTGAGATATTGAATCCATGGTTGATGCCGCTGATGACCAGGTCCGGATCGGAAGAAAATATCTTCCCCTTACTGGCATAGAGCATGCAATCGGCAGGGGTCCCGCTACAATGATAATGCATGGGAGCATATTCGGTTATGGTTATTTCACCTCTGAGGGTCATGGCATGGCTGCTTGCACTTCGCTCGTGTGATGGCGCACAAACCCAGACCTCATGTCCTGCCCGGACAAGGGTTTCTTCAAGGACAGTAATGCCCTTACTCTGGTATCCGTCATCATTTGTCAGCAAAATTCTCATGTATGATCTTGGAACACAACCTTGGCTGAACCGCCACCTTCATAGATGTACCATCGGGGATGAAAACCGAAAATGTGTTCGTACTCCTCTAGACGGCTAATATAGCTTGGAAGCGCCTGTTTACTCAAGAGGACCATGACATTCCCGCTAAAGCCGTTGGATACGAGCACGGCCCCCACACTGCCGTTGATTTCAGATGATCGCTTGGTCAACCAATCCACCTCAGGGCAGGAGACCTCAAGCAGGTCACGCAAACCTGTCTGGATCTTCACCATAGTCTTGCCATACATCGTTGCATCCTTGGGATTGAGCATGGATGCAGCATCAAAGGTGAGTCTGGATTCCATCAGGATATACTCACAGATATGTCTTGAATCTTCATCAAGAGGGACAACGCGGGCAGAGAGGTCCCCTTCGGGGAAATCCCGTATGAACCCACCTGGCTTCAGTTCCCTGAGCTTGGTGAAGGCTACCTCTATGGCTCTCCGCTTTGCAGCGATCTCCTCGCGCATTGCATTGGGGGAAATCTTGCTGTCGACGATAAGGGCAACATACTCCTCGCTCTCCTCAGTAAAGGGGAAGGGGAGCTCCTGGAACGTCAGGTGCTGCAGGTCGAAGAACAGGACACTGCCCTTCTGTCCGTTGAGCATGGTCAACAGGTCGCTGATCTTGCACAGTTCGTTGTTGAACGTTGTGTTTGCCTGATAGACGACACGGATGACCGATGAGATGCTCATCTCCAGGTTCATGAGGGTATTGAGGGCCATACAGACCCCAAGGGCAATGGCTGAACTGACCATCTGGTTGTCACTGAGGAGCAAGGGCCCTTCCACAGTCACATTCATGCCGGGAAACTCGACCCCTTCACTTGCCAGTATCCCAATGACACCCTTGATATAGTTTCCCCACCTGTCCTCCTTACGGAACTTGATGTTGCTGAGGGAGAAACGCTTGCGATCATTGAGGGTAGCATTGGCTAGCCGTACCAACTGATCATCGCGCTGAGAAATGCCTACAAACAGGGTGGCACTGTCAGTGCCCAGAATGGACCACCCCTTGCAGGCATCTGCATAACTGCCCAAAAGAGTACAGGTACCCGGCACCTCTACAATCACAAGAGGTGATTCATCGTACTCTTTTTTATGATGACTTAGTATGTTTTCCATGCCCCAACCTAGCTTTTATGCGTAATTTTAGGATACTTACCAATAGATTGCAACAAAAAACCACCATTTAGCTGTTTGGTGGCTGATTCCTTAGGAAAATCCTAGAAAGAGGGCTGGTAAGCACAGAAAGAGAGGGAAATAATATGCCAAGCAACAAAAAACCACCATTTCTGGTGGTTTCCCTGTTGCTTGTACAACTTATTTTTCCAGACTGTATCTTTTCTTGAAGCGTTCGATACGCCCTGCGGTATCAACCATTTTCTGGGTACCGGTAAAGAAGGGGTGACAGGCTGAACAAATTTCAACATCAAGTTTCTTTGCTGTTGTCTTGGTCTTGATCACATTGCCACAAGAGCAAGTGACTTCAGCAATTTCATAACGGGGATGGATTCCCTTTTTCATAGTATATATCCTCCAGGAATATGTGTTTTTCTGCTGGCAGTACGCAGCAGACACGTTTCTGTAGCCGTCTCCGTCCTAATAACCTGCAGAGTTCGAAGGGATCCCTGTATTTATTGAACGTAAGAACGCTTCATTATCCTTAGTCTTTCTAATTTTGTCAATGAGGAAAGGAGTCATCTCCTGATCATCCATATCATTGACCGCATTTCTTGTTAGCCAAATCCTAGCAGCCTCATCACTGGGGATCAGGAGGTCTTCCCTTCTGGTTCCACTCTTCTTGATGTTGATGGCAGGGAACTGGCGTTTGTCGGCCAATCTCCTATCAAGGATGATCTCATTATTGCCTGTTCCCTTGAACTCCTCGAAGATTACCTCATCCATGCGCGAGCCAGTCTCAATGAGGCCGGTAGCGATAATGGTCAGGCTTCCCCCGTGCTCAATATTTCGTGCAGCCCCAAAAAACCTCTTGGGCTTGTGCAGGGCATTGGAATCGACACCACCGCTGAGAATCTTCCCACTGGCAGGGACTGTCTGGTTGTATGCGCGGGCAAGGCGGGTGATGGAGTCCAGGAGGATGACCACATCCCTCTTGTGCTCTACCAGGCGCTTGGCCTTCTCGATCACCATCTCTGCCACCTGCACATGCCGTGAGGCCTGCTCGTCAAAGGTTGAGGCGATGACCTCGCCCTTGACGTGGCGACGCATATCGGTAACCTCTTCAGGCCTCTCATCCACAAGCAGTACCATAAGCACCACATCAGGGTGGTTGGTACTTATGGAATTTGCAATCTTCTGAAGCAAGACAGTCTTACCGGTGCGGGGAGGAGCGACGATCAGTGAACGCTGCCCCTTTCCGATCGGACAGAACATGTCGATGATCCTCATCGCCATATCCCCTTCAGGTGTCTCAAAGCGCATCCTCTGGTCAGGAAAAAGCGGGGTCAAGCTGTCAAAGGGAACACGCATCTTTGCCTTGATTGGCTCATCGTCATTGACTTGCAGTATGCGTAGGATAGCAAAGAACCGCTCATTTTCCCGAGGGGTACGTACCTGTCCCTTCACCACGTCACCTGTCTTCAGGTAGAGGCTCTTGATCTGAGCTGGCGAGACATAGATGTCTTCCAAACCGGAGAGATAGCTGTTTGCAGGGGAGCGCAAGAATCCAAATCCATCAGGGAGGATCTCCAATGTACCCACCCCGACGATAACACCGCCTTGGGCTGTGTGAAGTCTGAGAATCTCTGCGATGATCTCCTGCTTGCGCAGGTCCAGGATATTGTCAGAGCTCATTCCTTTCTCGATACCGCTCTTGCGCACTTCATCGATGGAAAGGTTGGTATAGTCAGTCAGGTTCAATACTGGTGCTTCGGGATGTTCTTCAATATTCAAATCATTGGATGATTCATCCTGCTGACTTTGGCGCATAGAGCGACCCTGGTTATTATACGGTTGCCCCTTCTGGTAGCTTCCCTTGGTGTGGGGCCTGCTTTGCTGCGACCTTCCACCGGATCGAGACCCATACTGGCTACTTTTTCTTTGCTGGCTCTGGTTGGGGTTTCTGTTCTGGTTCTGGTTCTGGTTCTGATTCTGATTCTGATTCTGATTCTGATTCTGGTCCTGAGGTTCGGATACTGGCTGGGAGAAGGAAACAGAGGTGACAGGCGCTTGCTTGGCCTTGGGCTCCGCTTCAGATGGAGGTGCTTCCTTCTCAGAGGGTATAAGCTCCAGTTGCGAAGTATCCTTCTTGGGTGCCGGACGCTTCTTGGGTGCTGGCTTTGCAGCAGTGGACCCCTTGGGCCTGCCTCTCTTCTTAGGTTCGGCAGGAACCTCCTCTTCCTGCTTTACAACGGGAGGAGGGGTGGGTTCGGATAAACTGGCCACTACTGGGCTTTTTTTGCGAGTGACGCGACGTATGACTTTCTTTGCAGGTTCCTGCTCAGTAGGACGAGCTACGTCAGCTTGATCATTCAGTATTTCTTCGGAAGACATAGGATAAACTCCAACGAAACGGGTTTTTTGACAAGTACCTGTGAGCGCATGCTACAAGGTATAGTCCCTTACCGGTTTCTAAACGTAAAACATATTGTAAGAATATGCGGAAATGTGAAGGAGTGTGTACCATTGGTATTTCCGCGATTAGTACCCTAAATATATTGCCACTTGCGCACAGTGTCAAGCAAGGCATCCCCATTGATGTACTTACTGGCTAGAATTAAGGCCGCAACCGAGGCTTTTCGCCTGACAGAGACCCTTCCCCATGAGGTGAACTGTAATTTCACCACTTGTGTAGGCATGGACTTTGCGGCAAATCCCAGCCACACCATGCCCACTGGCTTCTCTGCACTTCCCCCACCAGGTCCGGCTATTCCAGTAATGGAGAGGGCATAATCGGTGCCGGAGAGGGCCAATATGCCCTCAGCCATCTCAGATGCACACTCACCGCTTACCGCACCAAAGCAGAGAAGTGTACTCTGCCTGACACCCAGCATCTTCATCTTCGCCTCATTGGAATAGGTTGCCGCCCCACCCCAGAACCAGGCGGAGCTTCCGCTCTCATCTGTGAGCAGCTTTGCCACATAGCCTGAGGTGCAGCTCTCAGCACAGCTGATGGTCGCAGCCTTGGCCTTGAGCAGATCTGTCAGCAGGGTTGCGGGCATGACATCACCATCGGACACGAGAGATGGTCCTACAAGGGACCGAAGGCGCTGTGCCATCTCGGCCCTTCGCTGCTCGACACCCCCCACCAGATAGAGGCTGATCTTAAGGTCCTGAAAGCGAGTTCCCCATTGGATACCCTCAGAAGCCACCTCGCGGCAAAGCTCTTCAAGCTTGGCCTCTGCAAGCAAAAAGGTTGAATACTCGGTACGGGAGAAGTCATTGTGCCCGATAAGTTGTGCAAGCCAAGGCAGAACAGCATCAAAGAACATGGGATCCATCTCACGAGGAGGCCCGGGCATCGCAACACACGCGACAGAACGTTCGCCAACGGGAATGAAGCCCTTAAAGCCTGCAGCTGACCCATGGGGGTTTGGGATAGATACAAACCCAGAGGGGATCATAGCTTGCTGTTCATTGGCCCCCCAGATACGCTCTCCCAATCGCATGTACAGGGCATCAAAGGCACTCTGGTCCCTCACAAGGGGAACTTTGGCCAGGGTGGCGACAATGCTGCGTGTGAGGTCATCGCTGGTGGGTCCAAGCCCACCTGTGAGTATTACCACGTCACAACTCTCAAGGCATGACCTGAGTTCGCTTTCGATGGTCCCGTCATCGGGGACAACCACCATGCGCTCCACACGGTAGCCAAGTTGGGTCAATTGGCTGGAGACAACCTGACAATGCTTGTCAGCGATCACCCCACGGGTAAGCTCAGTACCAATGACAAAAAGAGAGGCAGTCTTGTACAGCATGTTCAGTCCTTCTTCCTTGATCGCACAAAAGTCAGAAATCCCCTGGCCAATCCAAGGGCAAGCAGGAATACCGAGAGGTAGATCGAACCGAAGGCAAACCAGTCATCATAGGTGGTATAGAGCGTCTGCCCCTGACTTTCGGTCGTATAGACCGGAACGTCATAGATATGCCATCCTGCCTTGAATGGCTCCATGGGGTCGATGATCTTGCCAGTCACATCAATGAGGCAGGTCATGCCGCTGTTGGTTCCCCGTACTGTTGTCCTGCGGTTCTCAACAGAGCGGAAGACAGCCATGCCGAGGTGCTGCATCTCTGCCGAGATGGCCTTTGACCATCCGTCGTTGGTCATATTCACGATGACCTGAGCCCCATTGCGTACGAACCTGGCGTTGAGCTCGCCAAACACATCCTCAAAGCAGATGGGGGTGGAGAACTTGACCCCTTCATCCGTTTCAAACACGACGCTCTCATAGCCGGTCTCCCACCAGTTGTAGTCATTTGCCAGGAGCAGGTTGTACAACCAGGTCATCTCCTCCTCATAGGGGAAGTGCTCGGTAAAGGGAACCAGATGTTGCTTCCTGTAGGAATTCTTGACCCTTCCCCCCTCAAAGAAGGTTACCGTATTGTAGTCCTTGCGGTTCCACGACCCGTCTTCAAGCAAAGCGGGCTTGGAGGGATCGTCCAGGACCCCTTCAGGGTTTCCGCTCAACAGCGGGATAGGAAGGGATTTCCCAAAGGAGACAAACTCCTCCACCAGGGCAGAGGTCGCCTCATCGGAGGGGTATTTCTCGTGCCATGCTACAGAGGGGACAAAGGCGGTCTCGGACCAGAGAATCATATCTGGCTCTGCAACAAGCGCCTCAAGGCTCATTTTCCTGAGGTTGTTGAAGTTCCTCTTGTAGGTTGCATATCCGCCTTCCCACGTATCGGCATTGTGCTGGATGGTTGCAACTCTCCAACTCTTGTCGGGCTGTTGCGCTTTCCAGTACCGGATGCTTGCAAATCCGAAGATAAGCGAGGCAAGAAGCAAAACCCCATATACGATGACAGGAACCAGATGGGACTTGAGAGTGGAGACAAGCTCATCGCCCTCTGAGCGCAAACGATCACACAGCCACGCACCAAGGAAGGTCTGGGGGAGCACCATAAGAAAGGTTATTCCCCAAACACCTACCAATGAAGCGATCTGGATAAGAGGAAGGTACTCATATATCGCATATCCGAGCGTCCCATAGGGATAGCCTGCAAACCAGTTCTGGCTCACATAGGTATAGGCCACCCAGATGACGGCCTGCACCAGGTAGCCATACTTCTTGAACAGGCGCTCTGCTGCCTTCAGCAGGGGAAAGAGTAAGGCCATCTCCCCGCCCTTGATGATCGGAACGATCAGGATAGCCAAGGGATGGAAGGTCTTCAGCCAGTAGTTGAAAAACAGATAGAAGACAAACCCAAAGAAAAATCCATAGACCGGGGTCAGTTTCCCTGTTGTATTTCGTATGACAGCAAAAAGAGGGATCAACGCAAAAAATGCGATGAACCCAAATCCACGATTTGTAATGAAGCCGGGAAACGCCATCGAATACACGAAAGCGGTCACCAGCAATATAAAAACCTCAGAACAGACTGTTCTGAGGCTCCGTCTCTTTATCAAGCTATGCAAAAGAGTCTCTCCTACATGTAACCTGCTAAGGCCAGTCAGTCAGCGACAGGTTTGTTTTCGCGCAAATTCCAGACAAAATCCTTGAGCTCTTTACCAGGACGGAAAATAGCGACCCCATGGGTCTCTACTGCAACAATGGCTCCTGTCTTGGGGTTACGAGCCCTCTCCCTGCCTTTGCGGGTACGGACTTCAAATGTTCCAAAACCACGCAGTTCGATGACCTGGTCGTTCTTAAGCCCAGTTTTCACCTCTTCAAAAAATGCGTCGATTATCATATGGATGTCTGACCGATTCAGTCCATGCTTTTCATGAAGACTTTCAATAATGGCCGCTTTTGTCAATTTAGGTTCTGCCATGGTAACTCCTTCAACAATTCTTTTTCTCATGCGTAGGCCGGCATATCACATACACCGGCAGATAATATTCAGTACAGTGCTGTTATGCCTGAACAGCATCCTGAGCACTCATCTTGTTGAATCGGGCATGCAGTCTTGACTTCTTCCTGTCAGCAGTACGGGAATGGATGACACCTTTGCTTGCTGTCTTATCAAGCACTTTGAGGCTTTGTTCAAGTGCAGCAGAAGCACTTTCCACATCCCCAGATACCAAAGCGGCATCAAATTTCTTTATGGCTGTGCGCATAACACTTTTTGCAGCACGGTTCCTCATTCTGCGAACGGCGTTTTGTCGCTCTCTTTTCTCAGCAGACTTGTTAATCACGTAATACCTCCAAACATATCACCTAGAATACGTATTTCTCTTATTATTAGAGAATCGGCAACGAGGGCCGACGAGTAAACAAAATATCACACTCTCTAAAATCGGTCAATACAATGCTTTATATCAATTGGACAAATATTCGGCTGAATACTCCTTAGTAATCTCCCATCGGCTGGCTCCTTCATTGAAAATAACAGCTGAATGGGGGATGCTGAGTATTCTTCCCTCAGGTCCCAACAGCGTAATTTTTTTCCTGAGAATGTTAATATCTGTAATTTTCATCAGTTCAAACCCAACTTTGATCTTACTTCCCTCTGATGGGTACTTGCGTTTCTCCTCCACATAGAAGTCATACTCATAGGAGAGACAACAGAGAAGGCGTCCGCATGGACCGGAGATCTTCATGGAATTGAGCGAAAGATTCTGCTCCTTCGCCATCTTGATGGAAACTGGATCGAGCTTGTCGGTCACACTGTGACAGCAATAGTCGCGCCCGCATACGGCAAGGCCTCCAAGGACACGACTCTCATCACGCACCCCGATCTGTCTCAGCTCAATGCGAATCCTGAAGACAGTCACCAGGTCCTTGACCAACTCCCTGAAGTCCACCCTGACATCAGCGGTGAAGAAGAAGATGATCTTTGGCTCGCCGAGCAGGAAATGGGCTGTCACCAGCTTCATATCCAGCTTGTGGATGGCTATCTTCTCCCTGCAGATCCTCATAGCCTCGTCTTCCTTGGCGGAAAGTTCCTGGTACCGTGACATGTCGGAGGGAGTTGCCAGGCGATCGATCCACTGGGTGTCCCCTGTAAGCTGGACCATCTCGATGGGTTTCCCCTCGCTGCTGGGGCCGGTGATGATCTCATCTGGTTCGGTATCATACAGTATCTCTTCGCCAGAAGCCTCTTCTTCACCTCTCTTAAAGGTTTGCTCTTGCGTTGCCTCGAGGACCTGCTCTTCACCAATGGCCTCGCTATGCAGGCAAGAGCCGCAACACTGGTCGTTGCCTCTCTGGTACCCACGGCCCAAGTTATGGGCACTGGCTACCACAACCCCCATATCAAGCCCATATCGGGTAGGGGAGACTACAGAGGTCCCGGGGTAGAGAACCGTATCCCAGGCACAGATGCTCGTCTCATTGGAAGAGGTGTTTTTCACCAAATATATATAAGCGCTGGAGGGCCTGTTTTCCACACTTGCCTTCTCAGCACCGCGTACACGATCTTTTTTCATGCTAATCCTTTGCCACAAGGGCGGAGCATACTCGCTAAAACTTACGCTATCACGAGTAAGAATAATTGTCAAACTCTATATATTGTAATAGTAAGTATTTTCAGCTCTATGAATTACGTATATTGACGATTACCTGTGCTCATGGTATATTTTAGACACTCTTTAGGACAAGTAAGAATCCAAACTCAAGGAGCCTGTATGCAATTTTTCGATACGCACGCACACATAGGGTTGCTCCAGGATGATAAAATGGAACAACTGCTGGCAGTCCAGCTGGCCAAAGTGAAGAAGGTCAAGCACATCGTGAGCATTTGCAACAGTCTTTCTGACTTTGAGAAAACCTATGCAAACCTTGAAAGTGCGGACAGTGTCTATCATGCTGTAGGGGTATCACCCACTGAGGTAGCCAATCCAGGCAGGGACTGGGAGGAGAGAATCCTACTCCACGCCAAAAAGGAACGGATAGTGGCCATTGGTGAGACAGGTCTGGATTACTACCACATGTTCGGTGGCGACAAGAGCGCCCAGATAGAGCTGTTCCTCAGACACCTGGACATTGCAAAGCAGCTTGAGCTGCCTGTCATCATCCACAACAGGAATGCCGGGGAAGACCTCCTGAACATCCTTGAGAAAAAACTTCCCCCCAAGGGAGGGATACTGCACTGCTTCGGAGAGGACTGGACCTTTGCCAAGCGGGCACTCTCGCTCAATCTCACCTTCTCCTTCGCCGGCAACCTCACCTTCAAGAACAGCAGGACCATCCAAGAGGTTGCACGCAATCTCCCCCTGGAACGGATTGTCATTGAAAGTGAGGCCCCCTTCATGACGCCCTACCCCTATAAGGGTGAGCGAAACAAGATACCCTACATCATTGAGACGGCCAAAGCCCTCAGTGAGATCAGGGAGACCTATCTTGAAGAGCTCAGTGAAAGTCTTTATGCTAACAGCCTGAGGGCCTTCTCCCTTCCAAAGGACGTATGAACGAACAGAACCTGTATCATCCAGTAACGATAGGAAACACCCACATACAGGGGAATCTCTTTCTCGCACCACTTGCGGGCTATACAGATGTGCCCTTTCGCTCGCTGTGCATCGAGCTTGGCTCTGACATGACCTTCACCGAAATGGTAAGCACCGAAGGGCTCTATCGCGGAGGCCAGAAAACCCTTGACCTGCTTCAGAAGGCCCCAAACGAGAGCTCGTACGCTGTGCAGCTATTCATGGGGTCAACCGACTCCCTACCAGAGGCACTCGCAAAGCTGCAAGCCTATGAGCCTGCCTTCATCGACATCAACTGTGGATGCCCCGTTCCCAAGGTCACCAAAACCGGAGCTGGCTCCTCGATGATGAAGAACCCTCCGCTCATCACTGAGATCGTACAGACGATAACACAGACCACCTCTATCCCCGTTTCGGTGAAATTCCGCACAGGGTGGGATGCGAACAGCCTGAATTACCTGCAGTTTGCCCAGGCGGCCCTGGATGGGGGAGCAGCCATGCTCACCCTCCATGCAAGGACAAGAGCCCAGGGGTATGCACCTTTCGCTGACTGGACGACACTACGGACCTTGAAGGAGTACTGCACCAACAACGGCTACGATGTGCCCATCTTTGGTTCAGGGGACCTGTTCCATGCCGAGGATGCCAAGAGAATGCTCCAGGAAACAGGAATCGATGGCATCATGTTCGCAAGAGGAGCCATAGGCAACCCCTTCATTTTCTCCCAGGCCAGGGACATCCTTGAGGGCAGGGAGGCGCGCATCATATCCTGCGAACAGAGGGTCGCCACCATAGTGCGCCACCTCGACCTCATGATCGCCCACTATGGGGAGAAGAGTGCCTGCACCCAGATGCGAAAGCATACCTGTGCTTATCTGAAGGGCATTGCCAACACCGCATCGATCAAGATGGAAATAGTGAAGGCGAGCAAGAGGGAAGAGTACATGGAAGCACTTGGCAGGCTCCAAGCTAGTTGTTGACCACTCAACAGGTAAAATGGTACGTTTAGCAGAGAAAATTCAGCAAGAAGGTAGTGCAATGAGAATACTAGTACTGGGCTCGGGAGCCAAAGACCATGCCATTGCATGGTGGTTTTCCCAGAGTCGTCTTATCAATGGCCTGTTTGTGGCTCCGGGGAATGTAGGGACCGAATCCATTGCAAAAAATCTAGCCATCGACCCATCTGACCCGAAGCAGGTATACGAAGCTTGCAAGCTCCATGACATTGAGTTCGTATTCATCGGAACAGAGACACCTCTGTTTACCGGCGTCATCGACTACCTGAATGAACGTGGCATCGATACATTCGGAGCCCCCAGCAGAGCTCTCAAGCTTGAAGGTGACCGTGACTTCTCCAGGAAGTTTACTGACAGGCATAACATTCCCACCCCCACACACCATGTGTTTTCCAACGAACAGGACCTTTCGGAGTATCTGAAAAGACACAAGGGTGAGCGGTTTGTCGTCAAAAGCAATACCATCGCCCCAAGCCGGGTCATGATCGACTCCAGTGATTATGAGGCCCTGATGAAGTTCTCCAGAACGATTCTCGCAACGGGGTCCATCCTCCTTGAGGAGCATCTTGAAGGACTTCCCATTACCCTTACCCTCCTTGTGGACAATAAGGGGTATCTGATGCTGCCCCCATCAAGTGACTACATGAAGGCCGGCCATGGCGGACTGCCCACCGGTGGCATGGGATCCATCTGCCCAGTACCCCTTCAGGAATCTGTCAGCCAGTCTCTTGTCGAGACCATCATCAAACCAACCCTGTTCGGACTCAAGGCCGAGAAAATGGCCTATAAGGGAGTGCTGACCATCAGTGTCATCATCACCAAACAGGGCCCGATACTGGTAGATTACCACGTACGATTCAACGATCCTGCAGCTCAGGCCATCGTTCCCCTGGTCAGGACTGACATCATCGACATCCTGACAGCTATGAAGGAAGACACCCTCTCCTCCCTGAACCTTGAAGTTTCCACCAATTCTGCTGTGGCCCTTGTCGTCGCTTCGGAGGGATATCCAGAGGATCCGATAGTCGGCAAGAAGCTCGAGCCCATCCCTGCGGCCCTCATGCTCAATGCCTTCATGGGTTCCCCTTTCTACTTCTTTGGCGGAGTGAATTCAGTTGATGGGCAGCTAGTCACCAGCGGTGGTCGGTGTGTCACAGTTGTGGGCATCGGCTACAATATCATGAACGCCAACAAGAACGCCTACAAGGGGGTGAAGCACATCTCATTCCCAGGGGCATGGTACCGTCCGGATATCGGGGACAATTTCTTCACCAACTAGGAGAAGCACCCTAGGGATACCAAGAAGAACAAACGACACGAAAAGAGGCTCTTTTTTGATGAGGAGCCTCTTTTCGTCTCATGATACAGCAAAGGACCAGAAGGCGTCCTTTGCTTCTTAGGAATACTTAGCCATACATGCGTCAGAGGGAGATCAGGCCCGCAAGATCATCGGTGACGATGACCTCATCCTCCGGAGCTGCACGAACTGCAAAGGTCGGCAGCTCATAGGTCTTCAACCAGACACTCTGGGGGGCATCAGGATTGGCTACCAGGGTGGGGATGGAGATAATGACCATCTCCTCCATCAACGGCAGCCTGAACGTCCTGGTGATGCTTATGTCCTCCCAGCTGTCGTCAGTATAGGAGACGGTGATGCTATGCTTCTGGCGGGTGACATCCACCTTGTCCCTATCGCGCGGATAGAGCTCAAGCTCGTCGAGCTTGTTCACCTGCACCTCAACCATCTTCAGGGCTGCAAGCTCCTGTCCGTCGACGGTGACCGTCTTGTTGTCCAGAAGGACGGTGTGCTGCTTGCCGATGAAGAAGAGCATCACACCAAACAGCAGGACAACCACTATCGCAATCAGGCGCATCAGAAATGTTCTGTTAAAGGTAATCTTCATGCCTGTACCTCCTGCTCCTGAGCTAGGATCTGACCGGCGATGCCCCGGTCATGCTTCTTCCTGACCTCGTAGAGGACCAACGATACGGTGATGACACCATAGGAGACAAAGACCCTGAAGTACTCGCCAAGCTGAGCCTGACCGATGAGGTTCTTTCCTGCCATGGGGGAGACGATAAACATGAGGTGGAACAGGATGACACCCAAGAATACGTTACGCACCTTCGCCTGGCTTACGGTTGCCCCACCGACAAGGAGGGCGGCAACGCTGAACATACCTATCTGCATATGGCTGTTATAGGTGTTGAGGGTCCCGATATTCTGCAGGTAGATGATCATTCCATACCCTGCAAACACTGTTGAGATGACGATGGCCACGATACGTGTATGCTCAACCTTGATACCGGCTGCGCGTGCAACCTCCATATCCTGCCCGACCGCCCGCATGTCCTGTCCAAGCTTGGTCTTCTTGAACCAGAGGATGAATACGCACAGAAGGCCTATCACGATCAGGGTGAACAGGGGGATGGGAATTCCGAACAGACGAATCATCAAAAGGTTATCCAAGCTTTTCCTGATGCCGATGAGGTTGACGGTATTACGGATACCATAGCCCCGAGGAAGCACCAGGGAGTTTGAACGGATGGAGATGATGGCTCCCATGCCGTAGAGTACTACCAACTGGTAGATACCATTCATGAAGAATCCGATGATATAGCTGGTGACCATCTCACGGCCCTTAGCCATGTTGAGTATCTTTCCACACCAGATTCCCAGTGCTACGGAGATGGGGGTGGATATGATCATTGCCAGCAGCATGCCGGGAATCCCGACGATGCCCCAGTCACTGATGAATATCAGGCCTATCTGCCCAGCCATGGCTCCGAGGGTCATACCGAAGTTCAGGCCCATACCAGCGAGGATGGGAATCAGCAGGCTGACGATCAGAAAGGAGTTTCGGGCGATCCTGACCACAATCTCACTGACAAGGTAATTGGCGGAGTATCCACTGAGGGGAATGCCAAAGGCACAGATCACCAAGAAGAGAATCGTTACGGTATTGTTTCCCAAAAAGCGTTTCACCTTCTGGGCATTGGTTCTTTGGAGCGTCATCGGGTTGCCTCCGTTTTTCTGGTCAGGGCATAGAGAATCATACCGTTGGAGACGATGATCCTGATAACCTCAGACATGTCGGTATGAATCATTGAGTTCATCACCGAAGGGGTCATGGTGAGGATTCCCTGGAACAGGAAAGTTCCTACTATGACATTCATTATGGTAGCCTTGTTGACCGAAGCCCCTCCTATCAGGATAGCGGAGACTGCAGGCAGTGCCATGTAGAAAGGCCCCATATAGAGCTGGATGAATCCGAAGCTCTGCTGGTAGACGAGGATACCCAGGGCACCAAGCCAGGTGGACATCACCACACTCAAGGCCCGGATGTTATCCACATGTATTCCACTTGCACGGGCAAACATGGGGTTGGATCCCACAGCGGTCATGGCAGTTCCCGTCTTGGTATGCAGGAATGCCCATATGATGAAGGCAAGCAGGCCAAAGAAGAGGAACATGCCAGTGGGTATGGTCAGGTGGTCAGTCACCCGGATAGAGAGGAAATCATTGAGCACATGCAAGTAGTACCCTTCTGTGGAGATGGTCGTACGCAAGCCCTTGCCAGCATACCCCCAGACCATGGTAGGGTTGCTGTACGGCAACAGCAGCCACATGATGCACATGAACGCTACGGAGGAGAATCCCACATAGGTAGCGATCATCATCTCACCGCCCTTTACCCTGTTGAGCAATTGCCCATATCCCCATCCGAGGATGACAGCAAACGGTGTTGCAAAGACAATGGCCATCATGAAGGAAGCAGGACCTGTAAAGTTGAACTCCATAGCGAGCGTCCCTCCCAACAGACCTGCTATGATTCCCAAGGGAAGTCCGAAGTTCAGACCACAACCACTATGGATCATCGGGACCATAGCCAGAACCATTACCGCATTCATGCCAAATCTGTTAAAGGTATCAGAGAGACTGGTACCGATATTTACGCCGACAAAAGGTGCGGCAACAAACAGCAACAGCAAAAACAGACCGATGATGACACGAGGCAAACCAAAAGATCTTACCGTATCAAGTACGGTAGAAATCACTTTTTCCACGTTCACGTTCATACACTACCTCCGTCAACCAACTCACTCTTCTGCCCAACCATCATCAGGCCGAATTCGGCACTGTCGGTGGTGGCGGGAAGGATTCCCAGAATCTTGCCATCAGAGACGATGGCAATACGGTCACAGATTGACCTCAGCTCTTCCAATTCGGAAGAGATCATGACAATGGTAGTTCCTTGTTCTTCGTTATATTTTCTCAAGGCCTGCAAGACCAGCGACTTTGCCCCGATATCTATCCCACGGGTGGGCTCGGAGACAAAGAGCAGTTTGGGCTGGACTGCAAAGGCTTTGGCAAGACAAATCTTCTGCTGGTTTCCCCCGGAGAGCTCCCTTGCCTTCTGTTTGGTGCTGGTGCATCGGATCTCCATCTGCTTTACGTAGGAAAGGGTGGTCTCTTCAATGGCTTTCTGATCCCGCCACTTGAACAGCCCTCCCAAACGCTTCTTCAGATACTTATCCTGGACCTGCATGGCGGTGAAGGAGATATTCCATTCCAGGCTCTCATCAAGCAGGAGCCCTACCCCACGGCGATCCTCACTGACAAAGGCCATACCTGCATCTAGGACGTTGCGGGGGCTGTTGAGGGATATTTCCTTCCCCTCAAAGAATATCTGTCCACCTGCAGGGAAGAGTCCCATTGCACCATTGGGGATACCCAGCTTTCCTTGGCCAGCCATTCCCCCGATACCGATGATCTCACCCTTGAAGACATCCAGATCAACATCCCGGACAACCTCCCCTGGCATATCGACCCAGAGGTTCTGCAGCTTCAGCAGGACCTCACGATCTTCAGAAGTAGCAAGTTCTGCTCTCTTGTGGCTGGTGGTGTTGACTTCACGTCCGACCATCCATCTGGCTATCTCAGGAATTACCACCCCTTTGGCAGGAACAGTCTTGATGATCTTTCCATCACGCATGACCATGATGGTATCACAGACGTCGATGATCTCCTGAAGCCTATGGGTGATGAAGATGATTGCTATCCCTGACTCCGCGAGCAGGCGCATCGCTTTCAGCAGACTGTCAGCCTCCTGTTCGGAGAGGACAGCAGTAGGCTCGTCAAGAACCAGCAGCTTAATGCCTTCGGTTACATCGGTCGCTTCCTTGCTCAGTTCCCTGGCGATCTCGGTAAACTGCTTATGCCCTACAGGCATCTGGGAAACCATCATCTCAGGATCAAGGGTTACGGCAAGTCTCCCTATGGCCTTTTCAGAAATCTCGGTCATCTTCTCCCTGTCCAGAACATTGAGACGTTCTCCAAACAGTTCAGAAAGTGCGGTATATTTGAGAGGTTCCCTGTTAAGCAGAATGTTTTCAGTTGCAGTAAAATCAGGCAGGAGAGAGAACTCCTGATGAACCATTCCTATGCCAGCGGCCAATGCATCAATGGGAGTTTCGAACAGTACATTCTCCCCATTGATCAATACTTCCCCTCCGAATCCACCTGTCTGATGAATCTCATCCATACCGAACAATATCTTCATCAACGTAGATTTTCCCGCACCATTCTCACCGACAAGACCGAGAATCTCTCCCGGTCTCAGGGTAAAATTCACATCAGTGAGAACTTGGTTACCGAAAAAATCCTTGCTGATATGTTTCATTTCCAGCAATGGAGTCTCTTTCTCATTCATATATTCAATCCTTTCAAACTTGATTGTGACCCTTACGTCCATAACCATAAACGTAACGGTGACGGCCAAGGTCGTTGCAAAGAGGCGAAAAGACGCTACCAGAGAAGAATACTCCAAAAGTCCAATCGCTATAAAGGGGGAGAGTACCACTCTCCCCCATACGAACTCAATACCAAACCTTATTTGATTGCAAAATACTTTTCGGGAACGACGATATCTGCGTTGCCCATGTAACCCTTACCCATCATGTAGGTATCCTGATAAATAAGGATGTGATTCTTTGCACGGACGCCAGTGTTGACATCTGAGTAAGGAGCACCATTCCACTTAGCATTAGGAGTATATTTTCCAAATGCCTTCATGATATCACTGAGCTTGAGAAGGTCGCTATTACCGTTGAGAACGTTAATGGCATGCTGTCCCAAACCTGCAGTAGCGGTATATCCATAGGAGAAAGCCCAGGTGCCGAAGCGTCCTGCGCCGCCCTTGGCTTCAATGGAGGATTCTACCTTTTTCAGGATAGCGGTGAAATCACCGGCTTCTGCTGAAAGGTCGATGCCCAATGCGCCAGGATAGCCCATCAGAGGACTGGGAAGGTCTGCTTCAATGAAGAAACCACCATAGGTCAACAGCTGCTTCAGCAATGGCTCGGTGTGAGCATCATTGGTACAGAAGAAAGCTGCATTCTGACCATAGGACTCGATCCATGCGGGCACTTTCTCAAGGATGTACTGCTGAGCACCGGCAACACCAACGTCACTGGTCGGATCAGGAGCGGTTTCAGCAACAAACTTCATGCCCAAATCTTCACAGGCAACCTTCATGATCGCTGCACGGCGACTCAAGGTCTCATAACTCATGTGTCTTGGGAAGGAGATGTGGACGAATGTGTCACAGCCGAGTTCATGGGCAGTGCGAATGATCAGGTAACCACGAGCGATAAAGTCGTTGTTTACAGCCAAGTCAGCTGCAGTCTGGATTACACCTGGATCCTCGTGAGCCTCACCGGCGATACAGAGAATATCACTTCTCTTCTCTTTTACACGGCGGAAAGCTTCAGTTGTACCAGGAATGGCCTGGTTTACAATGATGGCCTTAATTTTTGGGTCATCAGCAAGACCGGCGATAACACTGATGGTGGTCTCAGCTTCATCCATGAAGTTGTCAGGGTAGGTCACGTGCTGGATCATTCCACCATCGTTGACAGAACCGTACTCTTCAATGAGACGTTCTGCACCACGGAGGTCATCTTCAGACTGTGATACTGTACCAGTGACAATACCGATGCGGAAATCTTTTCCAGCAGTGGCTGTTTCTTGAACTCCGGCAGCAAAGATCATGCCAGAAACAAGAAGCACACAAAGAACAAGAGCAAACATCTTTTTCATTTTTACTTCTCTCCTTAAGGGATAGTTATTCCTTATAATACGGAAAAGAATGGGTATTTGCAAGAAAAGAATGGGTTTTTATGCAGTTACCTGCAAATTTTAAGCATAAATATCGAAAAAAGGCATAATAACTTAGAGTTACTATGCCCAAATCAATAGAAGAGCGGAGGTCATTTCCCCGAAGGCGCAACAGCTTGCTGTCTGCGTACCTCATACAAGAGGATTCCCGCTGCAACAGAGACATTCAACGAATCGATGTGCCCGCTCGTAGGTATGGAGACTATCTGGTCACAAAGAGTCTTGGTAAGATCTCTCATGCCCTTGCCCTCACTACCCATGACGAGGACGGTCCTTTTAGGGAAGACTGTCTTGTAGGTCTCTTTTCCTGCCATGTCCGCACCATAGACCCAAAAGCCGTTATTCTTGAGGTTTTCAATCTCCCGGCTGAGGTTGGTGACTACAGCCATCGGCACGTACTGGGCGGCTCCGGAGGAGACCTTCACCACTGTCGAATTCGCCTGGGCACTGCGCCTTTCGGGTATGACGACAAGCGAGACAGAAAACTGATCGGCAGAGCGGAGGATAGCCCCAAGGTTCTGCGGGTCTGTTATCTCGTCGAGTACCAATACCAAGGCACTTTCATCATCCTTAAGCTTGGCACAGAAATCCTTGACGGTGCTGTACTGGATCTTAGAGCTTCCTTTCTTGGCATCGACCAATTCCAGGACAGCCCCACGATGGTCCGCCTGATCGACCATACGGTCCATCTCAACCTTGGCAATTTTCTTTATAAGCACTTTTCCCGTCAGCAGTGCCTGACGTTCCAAAGCATCTGTATGGCCTCCCATTCCGCGACAAAGGTACAAAACTGAACCTGATGCGGCCTGTTTGAGGCTCTCTTCTATGGCATGAAAGCCAAATATCTTCTCTCCCATTCTCTTCTCCTGATCGGCAAAGCTTACTGCATTAGAAAAATTTAGGCTACCTCATCGCTGAAGTAGCCTCTCGTATCAGTCCTCAAAGGGAACCGGTGTTGGTGAGCTATCCTCACCAAGGACCGTCGCCAATTCCTGCATGATTTTCTTTGCTTTTGAATTCAAGCGCTTGGGTACCTGTACAAGTAGCTTCAGGTACATGTCACCCCTATCAGTAGAGTTGAGCTTGGTAACACCGCGTCCACGGACGCGAAGCATCTTACCCGACTGCACACCACTGGGTATGGTCACCTTGATGGCCTGCCCGTCTATGGTCGGGACCTGAATATCCGCTCCAAGGGATGCCTGGGTGATGGAGATGGGAACCTGGCAGAAAAGGTCATAGTCCTGCCTGACGAAATACTTGTGCGCCTTCACATTCACATAGACGTACAAATCGCCAGAAGGCCCACCGTTTGCCCCGGCATCACCCATGCCACGAAGCACCACACGGCTTCCATTGTCCACCCCGGCAGGGATGGTAACCTTTACCTTCTGCTGCTTACGCTTGAGCCCATTTCCATGGCACTCGGTACAGGGATTCTCGATCACACGCCCATTGCCGTTACAGGTCGGGCACGTACTAGCTATGGCAAAGAACCCGCTGTTACGCCTGACTTGTCCGCTTCCGTTACAGGTAGGACAAACCTTGGTCCCACTTCCGCCCTGGGAACCTGAACCGCCACAAGCCTCACAGGCTACCTGATGGGAGTATGCCACTTCCACCTTGGTGCCGAATACAGCTGCCTTAAAATCAATTTCAACATCATAGCGCAGAGAAGCACCCGCTTCCGGTCCTCTCTGGGCACTTCGACCGCCTTGGGTACGGCCGCCGCCGCCACCAAAGAACGAGCTGAAGATGTCTTCAAAACCACCGCCTCCACCACCAAACCCACTACCGAAGATATCACTGAAATCCCGGTAGACGTTGGAGTAGTCATGACCGCCGCCATTGGCACCATCAAGACCGGCAAACCCGAACTGATCGTACATCTGCCTCTTTTTTTCATCGGCGAGGACATCATAGGCTTCAGTAGCCTCTTTAAAGCGTTCCTCGGCTTCCGCATTACCGGGATTCCTATCCGGGTGATTGGCGATGGCCAGCTTGCGATATGCTTTTTTTATCTCATCCAGTTGTGCTGTCTTCGCGACTCCAAGCACTTCATAATAATCTCGTTTCGCCACGGTGCGACTTCCTTCGAACAATTTGGCCTACAAACATCATGTCGGCCGGAGCCGACATGATGCAAAGCCTTTCTTCTATAGTAACCTGTTTCCGAAACCTTAGTCTACGACTTCGTAATCGGCATCTTCAACATTGTCCTTACCGGTATGCTTCTTAGGCTCATCATCACCAGGAGCATCCGATCCTTCAGGGCCAGCTTCACCACCTTCCTGTGCAGAAGTGCTCTTATAGACCTCTTCCGCCAACTTGTAGGCAGCCTGCTGGAGGGCTTCACTCTTGGCCTTGAGCTCCTCAGCAGAAGAACCCTGGTTCTCAAGCAAGACCTTCAGATCGGCAATGGAACTCTCGATGGCAGCCTTGTCCTCAGCGGAGATCTTATCACCATACTCCTTGAGAGACTTCTCAGTGGAGTAGACCAGGCTGTCAGCCTCATTGCGTGCATCAATGCGGGCGCGCTCCTTCTTGTCCTCTTCTGCATGGGTTTCAGCTTCACGCACCATCTTCTCGATTTCAGCTTCACTGAGACCGGAAGAGCTCTCGATGCGTATCTTCTGCTCCTTGCCAGTGCCAAGGTCCTTGGCAGAGACGTGGACGATACCGTTGGCGTCGATGTCAAAGGTCACTTCAACCTGAGGCACGCCACGGGGAGCCGAAGGGATACCAATAAGATCGAACTTACCCAGTGTCCGGTTCTGGGAAGCCATCTCACGTTCACCCTGCAGCACATGGATGCTAACTGCGGTCTGCCCGTCAGCTGCTGTAGAGAATATCTGGCTCTTACGGGTAGGAATGGTCGTATTGCGCTCGATCAGGCGAGTATTCACCCCACCAAGCGTTTCGATACCAAGGGAGAGAGGGGTAACATCCAACAGGAGGACATCCTTTACGTCTCCACCGAGAATACCACCCTGGATGGCAGCACCCATGGCAACAACCTCATCAGGATTCACACCCTTATGGGGTTCCTTGCCGAACAGCTCACGAACGAGAGCCTGGACAGCAGGGATACGGGTAGAGCCACCGACGAGGATGACCTCATCGATATCTGCAGCAGTAAGGCCAGCATCGCGCAGGGCATTCTTGACAGGAAGCTTTGAACGCTCCACCAAGTCAGCGACAAGCTGCTCGAACTTTGAGCGTGATAACGTCATGGCCAAGTGCTTGGGTCCTGATGCATCAGCTGTGATAAACGGCAGGTTGATGTCGGTGCTCGTTGAGGTGGACAGTTCTACCTTCGCCTTCTCGGCAGCTTCGCGCAATCTCTGTAGAGCCATCTTGTCACTGGTCAGGTCTATGCCATTGGCCTTCTTGAATTCGGAAGCCATCCAGTCAATGATTTTCTGGTCGAAGTCATCGCCACCGAGGTGGGTATCACCATTGGTTGCCTTTACTTCAAAAACACCGTCACCCAGCTCGAGGATGGAGATATCAAATGTTCCACCTCCAAGGTCATACACGGCGATCTTCTCTTCCTTGGTCGCATCCTTTCCAATACCGTAGGCAAGGGCAGCGGCGGTAGGCTCGTTTACAATACGCTTGACATCCAAGCCTGCAATCTTACCTGCATCCTTGGTAGCCTGGCGCTGTGCGTCATTGAAATATGCAGGGACAGTCACAACAGCTTCTGTCACTGCTTCACCGAGGTAGTCCTCAGCGGTCTTTTTCATCTTCTGCAGGATGGCAGCTGAAATCTCCTGGGGAGAGTAGCTTTCGCCACGAATCTCGAGCTTTATCTCGCCACCGGCACCGGAGCCGACCTTATAGGGGATCCTTTCCAGTTCCGTGGGTATTTCGCTCGCTTTGCGTCCCATGAAGCGCTTGATGGAATACACTGTATTCTCTGCGTTGGTTACCATCTGGTTCTTGGCAGGTTGCCCGACCAGACGATCGCCCTTTGCTGTATATGCAACAACAGAAGGGGTGGTTCTCTGTCCTTCACTGTTGGCAATGACCATTGCGTCATTACCTTCCATAACCGCAACACAACTGTTGGTCGTGCCTAGGTCAATTCCAATAATTCTTCCCATTGTATATTTCTCCTCTCCAATTTATTTCATAATCATCGTGGGTCTGGCCCATGCCTATAAAGTACTCATACCAAGGCTAATCGTCAAACGGTAGGCTTGCCAACTTTCACTTTTGTTGGACGCAGTACCCTTCCATGCAGTTTGTACCCAGTGGAGAACTCCTCAAGGACCATCTCATGCTCCAAGGAGTCATCTGAGACCACCATGTACGCCTCGTGTTCATCAGGATTGAACTCCTTGTCAGTTGCCTCAATTCGCTCGAGGCCCCAGTTCCGTTCAAGGATCCCAAAAATCTGGGAGTTGACCATCACCACCCCATCATGGACTTTCTTGTAGTCCTCGGTGGATTCGGCCGCTTCAAGGGCACGACCAAAATCATCAAGAGGCTCCAGCAGGTCCTTGATAAGCGAAGAGTTGGCATACTTCACCGCTTCCTCCTTATCCCGAATCAGGCGCTTGCGGGTGTTCTCAAGGTCAGCACGGTTTCGTAGCATCTGGTCCTTCATCTCAGCAACCTCCGCCTGGGCAGTTTCAAGCTGTTCCTTGAGAAGAGCGATCTCCAGCTCCTTCTGCTCAACCTCCGTAAGGGCAGCAGCCTCTTGCTGCTTGCTTTCGGAAAATTCATCCTTCTTGGGCTGCTGCACATCTTCCTTCTTGGACTGCTTCTTTTCCTGTTTCTTATCCATTCCAATTCCTCAACTTTTCCTATGCCATGCAAAGCGCAGGCACATGTATATTTGCAAGTTCCAGCACGAGGAAACCCTCATGCAGAACCAATTCTGATAACCTAGTATAACGTAATGAGTAGAGCCATCCTGGGCAAGGCATAACATACTCATAAGGCAATGTAAGGGTCAAGTGTTTTTTTTCTGGATATCTCCAATATACCCCTCTTGCTGAACAACAGGGATACAAACCCTGGCTATGGCTTACAGAGCAGGTTTCCACAGCTAATCACATACCCTGCATTCGCAAAGGAGTCCTCTCTGGGTGCAGGCAAGTATACATGGGAGGAGGTGTACAAGCAGAGTGCGGCATTCCCTAGGGGTGCAGGATATTCTATGATACTATCTTCAAGTATCCCCATGGAAAGGAGTTCGTAGATGCGAAATTTTCAGCTGGAAGTATATCTGTCGAAATGGGAGTTCCATGCCAAATATCATATGACTGCATCTGATATTGAAAGCATGACACTGTCTGAGCTGTTGGCAATGGCACCAGAGGATGATCAGAAGGCCCTTGGGGACCTCTGGCTGGGCTATACGGAGACCTACGGGTCGAAGCAGTTGCTCCAAGAGATTTCCAAGACGTACGATCGGATCAAGCCCGCTGAAATCCTCTGTTTTGCCGGGGCCGAAGAGGGGATATACACTGCCATGAAGGTGTTGCTGGATAAGGATGACCATGCACTTGTCGTTGTGCCCAATTACCAGGCATCCGAAACCATCCCCCTGGATATCTGTGATGTTTCCGCAGTTGCCCTACGGGCCGAGGATGGATGGCAGCTGGATATCGAGAGGGTGAGAAAAGAGCTGAGGCCCAACACCAGGCTGATAAGCATCAACTTCCCCCACAACCCCACAGGGGCCATTCTGGAGATTGGTCGCTTCCACGAGCTCATCCGGATATGTAGGGAGCGTGGCATCTACCTATTCAGCGATGAGGTCTATCGCCTGATAGAGCGCGATACTTCATTACGATTGCCGCAGGTAGCCGATGTGTATGAAAAAGGGTTGTCCCTCAATGTCCTGTCAAAAGCCTACGGGCTGCCTGGCCTGAGGGTCGGCTGGATCGCAACACAAGAGCACTCTCTGTTACAAAGAATGGAGCGGTACAAGCACTATCTCTCCATATGCAATTCGGCTCCAAGTGAATTCCTGGCAACTGTCGCCCTACAGAATAGGGATCGGATCCTTGGGCGTAACAGAGCCCTGGTACACGACAATGCCCTTCTGCTGGATGCATTCTTCGGGGATTTCGCTGACCTGTTCGAGTGGAAGCGCCCGGACGGCGGGTGTGTCGGATTCCCACGGTACCTAGGCAAGGAAGGAGCCGACCTGTTCTGTGAGGACCTTCTTGCAAAGACAGGGGTACTCTTGCTTCCTCCCAAGGTATTCTCCTCACAACTGCTACAGACCCCTACAGATCGGTTTAGGATTGGATTCGGGCGCAAACACATACAGGAGGGCCTGGAGGCATTTAGCACCTATCTGGAAAAGAGATACCATGGTTGAAAAGCAGTGATCAGGGTGAAGGGGTATCGTCCTCATCAAGGATAATTACCTCTTCCTCGCTCTCTGCCAGGTACTCTACCCGACGTTTCTCATCATCGTCCTGCTTTTCCGTATCAGGGACAACATCCTGCTTTGCCTTGTCTCGCGTAGGTTTCTTCCTACCTTTGACCGTTTCATCTTCCCTCCCTTCATCCAGGGCCATAGCAGGTACAATGGAGGGAAGGCCCTCTTCGACAGCATTCTCAGCCTGATCCTCAAGAATCTTTTCCTGAGCGACAGCCTCTACGGGTTCTGCTTCTGAAGCCTCTCCTTTCTCCTGTGGCATGCACCCTTCATCGACCAATGCCATGGCAAAGACAACAGAGGTGAGAGGTTCGTCAGCTTTTGTTCCCTTGAGATAGGCAAGCTTCTGCTGCCTCATAGTCTCAAGCGAGACTTGCAGAAGGTGGGCCTCTTGGTGCAGAAGAGCGAGGGAAGAGGATGCTTTCTCTTCCAAAGCCTGCAGTGTCTCCAGTTTTTGCTCCCCCTGGAGCGTCTGATGTAGCAAGGTGTCCAACTCCTCTTTGAAGGCGAGTAGGGATGCACCCTCAGTGGCATCCAGCAGCTCGGACACGCCCCTGGCCTGCTCAAGACGCAGTGATAGCTGCTTGAGATACTCCGAGACCACCCTGATCATATTCTGGAAGGAAACGTCAGTTTTCTTGAGCGTCATTTCGAATATCTTGGACATCTCACGGTAACATTGCTGGACAAATGCTTGCATCTCTTCGGTTACACGACCTCTGGCTTCCTCTTCGATGGCAAGCAGCTCCTGCTCCTGTTGTTTTAGTTGTTCAGCATGTTTGGCTTGCAGTTGGGCAAACTCTCGCTGCTGCTCTTGCATCTTCTCATTGGCTTGCTTATAGGATGCTTGCAAGGCTTTCTCATACCCGAGCATCTGCTGCTCCCCCTCTTCGCCCAGCTGACGAAGTTTGGCAGCCTGGACCGAGACGAGGGCCAGTGATGCTTCCTGGCGGTTCTTGAGGGTTTCGGTATGGATGGCGATCTTGGCAAGGTTGTCCTGTTCTGCCTGCTGCACCTCTTTCTCATACTCCTGGAGCTTGGAAAAAGATGCACTTTGCATCTCCTTGATCCTGAGGTACTGGGCACGTATGTTCTCTTCACCCTCAGTGATTTGCCTTCCCAGGCTCTCCTTGAACTGCTCGAAACGCAAATCAAAGTCCGAGAGGATCTCTTGTACACGACTAAGGTTGGCAACTTCAGATTTCATCACCACGACCCTCTGTTCTACCTGGGTGGTGGTACTCTCCAGCTGGGTCAGGGAGGTCTGGTAGGTAACAAGCACCCTCTGCAGCGCGGCAAGGTCTTCGCTGCGAGCCTCGAGGTCGGTGAGCTGGGAATCGACATGGCTCATAAGCAGATGGGACTCATCAATTTTCTTACTGACACGCTCTTCCACTTTCTGCACGAGTTCATTGAACTTGGTCTGGCTGTTCTCAACATTCTTGAGCAATGCCTGCGATCGTTTTCGTATGAGATCCGCGCGTTGGTTGCGCTTGTCATCAGAGCGCAGCAGAAAAATGATGATCAAGGTCAGAATAAAGAGGACAACCGGTAGCAACAACTCGAAACCCATAGGAGACCTCCATGATTCAGAATACCAGAGAAATGAACTCCTTCCAAGAACTGATTACCAAATCAGCATCAGGAAACCTCTTCCTTGAGGAGGTGAGAAGAGCCGAGTGCATCCCCGCCCTCTTTGCTCCCTGGCAGTCCTTGCTATAGCTGTCCCCCACGTAGAGCACTTCTTCAGGAGAAGCATCCACATGTTCCAAAAGATAGGCAAAGGCCTTGGGACTCGGCTTCAGATAGCCGCTGTCCTCAGAACTGAGAGAGAAATCCACAAGGTCTGCAATGCCAAGGGTCTGCAGTTTCTGCGCAACAGGGAAGTCGCTGAAGACTCCTATCGTCAGACCTTGTCGCTTGGCCATTGCCAGAGCCTCCCGCATATGGGCAAACGCCGTGATGGTGAGAAAGCTGCGCTTCCATGCGTCATAGAACTGGTCGTCAATCCTTTTTCGCATGAGAAGCGTATTTCCTTCTGTCACAGGCTTGCCGAATTGCTCGAGCATCAGGTTAGCCTGTCGGGTGAGCAATCCTTCACGGTTTGCTGGCTTGGTGCTCTCCACCTCCTGATCGAGGCGATACTTCTGTCTCACCGCGTTGAAACGCAGACCCAACAGGAGGGAGGGAAAGACAGAGCGCATCATCCGCAGGTTGAGCATACGCTTGGGGTAGAGTGTCCCATCGATATCGAGACAGAGGACTTTGATCGAGTGTTCCTGTACGAATCCCATCCTAGCCCCGGCTCTTCGTACTGGCGTTGCGCCCCTGCTTTGCATTCCGCTTTTCCGTTTTTCCCTGGGATGCCTTGTTTCCTGGCTTGGTACCCTTGGCCTTGGCAACAGCCTTGCCCCCGGTACGTCTGGCTGGGACATCGTCCCTCTGAGGCTTGTCCACCTTGGAGAACTTTTTGGGCCTGTCATTGAGGGAAGGATTTCTCTTTCTCTCCCTCAGGTTGATCTCAATGGGAACCTGGGTGAATCCAAGGTCACGCCTGACACAGTTCTTCATGTACTGTATGTAGGTCTGGGGAAAATCCTTGATCTTATTCACGAACATAAGGAACCTGACCGGATGTGCGCTGATCTGTGTCCCGTACATGACCTTGAAGTGTCCACTCGATCCTCGGGGAGGCTGATAGGCATCAGTCCAATCCTTGATGGCCGCATTCAAGGTTGAGGTATCGATACGTTTGTTGAGTTGTCTCCATACACTCCAGACTGAATCAAGCAACTTGCCGATATCGATACCCTGCGTAGCACTGATGGCAGAAATCGGGGAAAAGCTTAGGATAGGAAAGAGGAATCGCATCCTATCCTTGATAGCATCGATCTCATTGCCGACTCCGGCAAGCAGGTCTATCTTGTTCAGCACCAGGATGATGCCCTTGCCCCGTCGTACGATAAGCTGGGCGATCTTCTTGTCCTGGTCGGAGAGGCCTTCGGTGGCATCGATCATCAGCAACACGACATCAGCTTCATCAATGGTCTTGATGGCCCTGTTCACCGAGTAGTATTCGACATCATCGCCAACCTTGCCCTTCCTACGGATACCTGCGGTATCGAGCACGGTGAAATCACTGCCCTTATAGGAAAACGCCCCCATGACCACATCACGAGTGGTTCCGGCTATGTCACTGACTATGGAGATATCCTCTCCTACCAGCAGGTTCGCAAGGGTGCTCTTGCCGGTGTTGGGTTTTCCCAGGATGGCTATCTTGACGCTATCCAACTCTTCTGGTGCCTCATCAAGGGTGATCAGGTCCAGCATGCCAAGCAGGGTATCCTCCAACTCTTCAATGCCATGGCCGTGGGCGGCGGAGATCCCCAGCACACGCTGGTAGCCGTATTCATAATATTCCCATAGGAGGTCATCGCGTGAAGGGGTGTCTATCTTGTTGACCACCAGCACCATCTTGTCGGTGAAGGGGCGTAGGAATTCCAGAAGCTCACGGTCTTCTGCTGTCACCTCCGTACAGTCCATCATAAAGACGACAGCATCAGCAATCTCCAGCAAGGCGAGGCTCTTGTCGGCAACCAGGCCATCGAGGCCCTCGCGGTCTATCTTCACTCCGCCGGAGTCTATGATTGTCACCGGATGATTGCCCAGGAGCCAACGCTCGGGTATGGGGTCACGTGTGACACCAGGGGTTGGGTCGGTAATGGCTCTTCTCTTGCCTATGAGGCGATTGAAAAGGGTTGATTTGCCCACATTGGGTCTTCCAATGATGGCAATTACAGGCATTTTTGACTGCCCAATATCAAGTTCAGATGGTGGTGAAATGATCGAATCGGTCATGCATCCACTCCCTTATATAGGTGGTTATCGTAAGATAGGAGTCCATCTCCAACACATGGTCGGCAAGTTGCTTGGCCTCCTCGAAAGAGACAGAGCGTAAAATCTTGCGGACCTGCAGGAGGCTTTGGGACCCCATACTCAATTCATCCATCCCCAGTCCGGCCAACAGCACGGAACAGAGAGGATCACTGGCCATCTCTCCGCAGAGACTCACCGGGATGTTTGCCTGGTGGGCTTTCTCCACGATCATCTGCAAGGAGCGCAATACTCCCGGATGAAATGGCTGGAACAGGTGGGCAATCTTCTCATTGCCCCGATCGACAGCAATGGTATACTGGATCAGGTCATTGGTTCCGATAGAGAAGAAGTCTACCTTTTTTGCGAGAATATCGGCACACAATGCTGCAGAGGGGACCTCTATCATGGTACCGACCTGGATGTCGGGATCGAAGGGTATCTGCTCAGCCCTACACTCTTCCTTGACGTGTTCAAAGAGGTGCAGCACAGCGTCCAACTCCTCGACACCGCTGATCATGGGAAACATGATCCTCAGCTTTCCATATACGCTGGCCCGCAGCAGGGCACGGAGCTGCACAGTAAAGATATCCTTGCGGGAGAGACAGAACCGCACGGCTCTCCAGCCGAGGATCGGGTTCTTCTCGTCAATACCCATTCCCGAGACAACCTTATCCCCACCAACGTCGATGGTACGGATGGTCACCGGTAACGGGGCCATTGCCTGGACAACATCCCTATAGGCTTCAAACTGCTGCTGCTCGGTGGAGCCACCCTTGCTATCCATGAAGAGGAACTCCGATCGGAAGAGTCCGATACCCGACGATCCAACCTCTTTGGCCGAGTCGACCTCACAGACTGTCTGGATATTGGCCTTGAGAAGCACCTCATGGCCATCGCTGGTCAAGGTAGGCAGGTCAATCATCTGCCGCAACTCTTGCTCATGTTCCAGCCAGCGGGCATACCGCTCATTCAGATTCTGCACCGCAGTCAGGTCAGGACGGATAACCACCTCACCATAATTCCCATCCAGGAGGATCTCATCGCCGTCACGAACTTTCTGGGACGCGGTCCCCAGGGCAATGACGGTGGGGATGTTGAAGGCACGCACAAGAATGGCGACATGGCTGGCTCGCCCTCCCCCATCCAAGGCAATGCCTATGATATGCTTCTTGTCCATTGAAAAAAGCTCAGAGGGCATGAGGGTATCGGCAACCAGGATGACATCTTCGGTAAGGTTCTTTACCGTACGCCTTACCCTCTTGCTGAGCGCATCAAGCAGGTGCAGTGACACATCCTTGAAATCGACACCTCGCTCCTTGAGCATTTCATCAGGGGAGTCCTCAAGGAGGGCAACCATGCTGTTGGTCACCGATTCCACAGCCCACCCTGCACATACCAGGTTTGTGGATATATACTGCTCGATCTGTGCAAGATATTCGGGATCACTGAGCATCATCAGGTGAGTCTGCAAAATCTCTGCGGGTTCGGCAGAAATATCAGGCCCCTGGTGTTCCTCCAAGGCCTTTTTTGCTTGTTCTACAGCTGTACGGAATTTATGCAGTTCCTCCTGCACATCCTTGGCCATGATGTGTTGCTTTTCGGCAATCATGGAAGAGCGTACATGTAACAGGGCTTTCCCTTTGGAGAGGCCCTCGGAAGCTGCTATACCCTTGAATATCCTCATATGTAATGTACTATACGGGCTTTATCCTCTCATGTAAAGCTGGAAACCCAACACCAATTCGACTAGAATGGCCCTATGGATGACAATGAGGAGAAGCGGGGAATGCCAAACAAGACAAAGGGGAGCAGACATGCGCTCGCCCTCTTTGGAATCTGGGCTCTCTTTACGGCAGGGGTGCTTGCCATCGGTCTTCCTATCGTACGTGATTCCATACGGCAAAGCGGCGTCCTCACCCTGCTCAACTCCGATACGGTGGCTCAAGCCAACCAGCAACAGGGGCGAGTGTGGTTCTACACCTCCGACGGATCGATCAGGGAGTTCAGCCAGGATCAAGTGCGTCAGGGAGGCTCTGCCTACCATGACACATTCGAAAACCTGCTCGGAGGGCCAAAGCTCTCAGCCCTCAAAGAGGGGGCAGTCTCCTCCATACATCCCAAGACCACCTTACGGGGCATCACCCTCTCACACAAGGTGCTCTATATTGACCTGAGCAAACATTTTCTGGAGAGTCATGACCTGAAACAGGCCTATGAACAGCTCAAAAGGACTGCAAGAGGGTTTTCCCAGGTCAAGGAGATGGTACTGCTCATTGAGGGAGAGCGAGCAACGCTTGTAGACGAGCAGTAAAAGAGGGCTCATCTAAACCTTCTGATTTTTTTAGCAGGGCAAGAAACTCCCTATTGCCCTTATGCCCGGTGAGAGGACTCATGGTCAAAGCATGGAGACCCACCCCTTCCTCCGAGAGGAAAGTGCGGACTCTCTGCATCACCTCCACCAGCAGGACATCGTCTGTGATCACACCGGTAAAGTCCTCCAGGTCCTTGGGTACCTCAAACTGCGGCTTGATGAGAGCTACCAGCCAGGTGTTCCCTACAAGCGAAAGGATATGTGATGCAGCGTCTCCGATGGTACGGAAGGAGAGGTCGCAGACGGCAGCCTGGGCGGGAGGCGAGAGCTCTTCGAGGGTCATGATGTTCTGCTTCTCGAGAACCCGCACTCGCTGGTCTGTCCTCAGTCGCCAATCAAGCTGGTTGTACCCGACATCTACGCTGTGAACAAGCTTTGCCCCGCGTTGGAGCAGGCAGTCGGTAAAGCCTCCTGTTGAGGAGCCCGCGTCCAACATGACCAAGCCAGAAACTGAGAGGGAGAAGGTATCCAAGGCGTGCTCAAGCTTATAGCCTCCCCGTGAGACGTACTGCTCAAAGCTGAGGGAGAGAGCACTATCTTCATTGAAAAGCTGTCGGGGATCGACAGAGAGCTCCCCATTTACATAGACATTCCTACAGGCAACGAAGGCGGTGAGCTGGTCCTTGGTGTACGCTCTGCCATAGTGGTTCATGAGCAGGTGCAGCAGCGGTTTCTTCTTCTGTTTCATCAGATGAGGAAATCCCTGCTGAACCGTTCAATCCTAAGAGTGTTTCCCGTCGAGACATCCAAGGTAACACAGACTCCCTGCAATACAGGGCTCGTATCAGCAATCTCACTGCGCATCGGCATCTGGGTAAGTTGTCGTGCGATGGAAATTGCCGGATCCGAGCCTATGACGCTATCGGAAGGACCACACAACCCGAGATCGGTGATATAGCCACTTTTCTTGGGAAGTATCTTCTCATCGGAGGTCTGCACATGGGTGTGTGTCCCTACCAATGCCGAGACCTGCCCGTCGAGATAGAGGCTGAGCGCCTCTTTCTCTTCGGTATTCTCAGCATGGAAATCAACCAGGATAAGGGGAGTCTGCTTACGCAGCTTCTGCACCTGTTCCAGACCGACACGAAACGGACAGTCGATGGCGGGAAGCTGCATGCGTCCCTGCAGGTTGAGCACAGCCACCTTGGTTCCCTTGATGTCCACCACCACCGACCCATGCCCTGGGGCTTGGGGAGGATAGTTGGCGGGCCTCAAGAGACGTTTCTCGCTATCTAGGTGGACTCGCAGGTCATCCTGCTGCCATATGTGATTCCCACTGGTGATGACATCGACACCCAAGGAGAAGAACTGCTCCATAAGAGATGCCGAAAGGCCAAAGCCATTGGCAGCATTCTCGCCATTGACTATGACCATATCAGAACGATAGTCCTTGATCAGAGAACCAAGGCCCATAAAAAGCGCCCTGCATCCGGGTTGTCCGCAGACATCCCCGAGCAGCAGGGCTACAAGCGTTTTCTTATCAGACACTCTGCAACCTACCTAGCATATTCGACGACCCTCATCTCACGGATGATGGTCACCTTGATCCTACCGGGATAGCGAAGCTCAGCCTCAATGCGACTGGCGATGCCCTTGGCAATATCCTTGGCCCCTTCATCAGTGACCTGTTCGTTGTTGACCAGGATCCTGAGTTCACGGCCTGCCTGGATAGCAAATGCCTTATCCACTCCGGTAAAACTCTCAGCGATATGCTCAAGGGACTCAAGTCTCTTGATGTAGTTGTCCAGGGTCTCACGACGGGCACCAGGACGGGCTGCACTGATGGCGTCAGCTATCTGTACGATGACTGCCTCAATGGTGGTCGGTTCGGTGTCGTTGTGGTGGGCCAGGATAGCATTGACAACACGGGGGTCTTCCCCGAGCCGTTTTGCCATCTCAGCTCCAAGCTCTGCATGGTTAGCATCACTTTCAGTCTCGATTCCCTTACCGATGTCATGCAACAACCCGGCGCGCATGGCGAGTTCGCTGTTTGCACCGACTTCACTTGCGATCATTCCAGAGAGGATAGCTACCTCCTTGGAGTGATTGAGCACATTCTGGCCATAACTGGTTCGGAAATAGAGTCTTCCAAGTGCGCGGATGGTTTCAGGTCCCATGTTATGCACACCGAGCTCGAAGATGACTTTCTCACCCTCATCTGCGATGATCCTTCCAATTTCCTTGGTGACCTTATTGACCACTTCCTCAATTCTGGCTGGGTGGATCCTTCCATCCTGGACCAACCTCTCCAATGAGACGCGGGCAATTTCCTTACGCACAGGATCAAAACAGGAGATAACCACCGCCTCTGGGGTGTCATCAATGATGACATCCACACCGGTAAGGGTCTCAAGAGTTCGGATATTCCGACCTTCACGGCCGATGATCCTACCCTTCATCTCATCACTAGGCAAACTTACGGAGCTGATGGTAACATCACTGGTTACCTCAGTAGCAAGGCGCTGAATTGAGGTAACCACAATATCTCTCGCCTTCTTATCGGCAGAAAGCTGAGCTTCCTGTTCGATTTTATTAATCATCACCTGTCCATCACGTCGAGCTTCGTTGTACATGCTCTCCATGATCGTGTTTTTAGCCTCTTCCGAGCTCATGCCTGCTATGCGTTCAATTTCAGTAAACAGGTTGCTCTCTTTTGCCGCAACCTCAAGTTCCATTTGGGCAAGTCTAGCTTCCCGCTCTCCCAATTGCTTTCTGATAGCATCCAATTCGGCTTGCTTATGCTCGATGTTCTCCTCTTTTTGTAAGAGTCGTCTCTCCGAGCGTTGCAATTCAATTCGCCTTTCTCTAGCCTCTCGTTCCTGCTGCTGTTGTTCTTTTAACAACTGATCACGAGTCTCAAGCAAAAGCTCTTTGCTTTTCGCTTCCGCTTCCTTTATTGCTTCCTGATTCAGTCTTATAGCTCTCTGCTCGACCGAGGTAAGCTTAAATTTCGCATACAGCCAACGGCTTAACCAACCTAAGATGATACCAATAAAACAACTAAGGAGGATAGTTAGTATAATATTCATATACTACCCCCTATTGTAATGTTACAATCATACGAACGGATGTAGTACTTGTCAAGGCTCATCTTGTTTAAAATATAGTCTATAAGCATATAAATACCAGCGATTTGACTAATATTTCACATTAAAACACTACAAGACACCAGGGAAAACATAAAAAAAACCGCCATCATTACAACAGCGGCTTAGCCCCTACGGGCAAGTACATTGGTGAAGGTGCGCTAGCGAGTCTTATTTGTCCTCTTTTGCACTCTTCTCAGCTACTTCGGCTTTTGCCTTTGAGCTGGTTTCAGCTTTTTTAGGAGCTGCTTTCTTGGGAGCTGCTTTTTCACTCTTCTTTTCAGCCTTTTTCTCAGCCTTCTTATCGGGCTTTGAGGTTTTCTCAACCAGCTCAAGGATGACCATTTCAGCTGCGTCACCAAGACGATTGCCGGTTTTCAGGATGCGGGTATACCCACCCTTCCGTTCGGCAAACATGGGAGCGATCTCTAGGAACAGCTTGGCGGAAACAGCTTCGTCTTTGATGTCTCGGTTAATGCGACGGCGATTTGCAACACTGTCGTCCTTTGCACGAGTAATCATCTTTTCAGCCATTCTGCGAACTTCCAGAGCCTTTGACTTGGTGGTCTCAATTCTTTCATATCTGAACAGTGAGGTCACCATACTGCGCTTCATTGCCTTCCTGTGTGAGGAGGTTTTGTTCAGCGCATTGAATCCAATCCTATGCTTCATTCTCTTCTTCCTTGTTCCCTGGGACTCTGATTGCTGTCTTCAAAACGCTATAGTCTGTCATCCCAAGACTGAGATTCCATTCCTTGAGCTTATCCTTGATTTCAGAGAGACTCTTCTTACCGAAGTTTCTCGTCTTAGCAATCTCTTCCTCAGTCTTCTTGGTCAGATCACCAATAGTCCTGATGTTGGCATTCTTGAGGCAGTTGCTGGAGCGTACAGTCAGCTCCAACTCCTCAACGGAGGTGTTGAGGATCTTGCGAACTCTCTCTTCCTCTTCATCTACCTCATCATTACTACTGATCAGTGTCTCGTCGAAGTTAATAAAGATCTGGAAGTAGTCCTTCGCGATCTTTGCAGCTTCTGCCAAGGCGTTCTGAGGAACAATAGTTCCATCGGTGTAGATTTCCAGTGTTAGCTTGTCGTAATCACTCCGATAGCCGACTCTGGTGGGTTCAATTGAATATGTTACGCGAGTGACAGGTGAGAAGGTTGAGTCGAGGGGAATAGTCCCGATCTCCTCAATATATTTCTCGTTGATTTCAGACGGGACATAGCCCCTAC